>DAORHY010000004.1:0-33785 GCA_035438225.1 Bacteroidia bacterium | reverse complement strand
TAATTGTACCATTGCTTCCGCACGTGTTGCCAGTATTGGTCCATCCGCTACCGTTCCAAAAATAATAAGGATATCCGCCGGCAATAAAGTACATGGTGACCGGACCCGCTGACGAGTCGAGGTTGTTGTTGATAGAAATTCCTCCCCCGCCCGTAACCGGAAGTGAGGTTAGGAAAATCGGATTTGTGGGACTGGTGTCCACACTGTCCATTCTGTAGACAAGATTGAAGTCCATCAAATACAGCGAATGCATATCGCGGTCTTCACATTGTAAATTGATTTGAGAAAAGGCGGTGATGCCTGTGAAGAAGAACATGCAATACATGCATACAATTACTGAGGTTTTGAATATCTTTTTCATAATTATCGAAATTAATACTTTTTATCATAAAATCAACCGGAGGGGTTCGGGCCGGAGGGTGATGGATACTTATAAACTTTAATTGCCTTCCGGTGGGGTGCTGCTGTATTCTTTCTCTACAAAATACATTTCAATATCTCCCTTGTTTTTTGCCGGAAGCTTTCCTCTGAATGTGCATCTGAACTGATCCTTTATCAAAGCAAAAGTAGAACCGGAAATATTCAACTTGCCGGGCTCACTTCCATTTTCCATTCGTGAAGCAGTGTTTACTGTGTCGCCCCAAATGTCATAAGCAAATTTCTTAACACCGACAATTCCGGCAACAACAGGGCCCGTATGTATCCCGATCCTCAGCTCAAAAGCCGGCAGGCTTAGTTTTTCTTTTTCGTCTTTATTTTTGGCAATGAACGCGAGCATTTCCAATCCGGCTCTGACCATCTGAGCAGGATGAGTGGAATTGGGCACCGGCAATCCGCCTGCGCACATGTAGCTGTCGCCGATGGTTTTTATTTTTTCGATTTTATATTTCTCAACGATGTGATCGAATGCCTGAAAAATGGTGTCAATTTCCTTCACCAATTCAGCCGGACTAAATTTCTCCGCGATCGATGTGAAACTTTTAAAATCGGTAAACATGACCGTAACATCATTGAATTGCTTTGCTTCGGCATGGCCCTTCTGTTTCAGTTCTTCGGCGACTTCTTCCGGAAGAATGTTGTGAAGCAATTCATCACTGCGTTTTTTTCCTTTGCGGATTCTGTTTCGTTGGACCAAGACGATACCCGCAAAAACCAGGACGATACCAAAACCGGCAATGAATCCATTGCGCAATTGCTTTTGTCTTTTCAATTCTGCTCCCGCAATGGCCCCTTTCTTTTCCTGCTCACTACGCAACACCGCTTCCTTCTTTTCATACTCATAACGGAACCGTGTTTGCATAGACGCTTTCCTGTTATTGTCATTTTGTACACTGTCACGCATCCGGACAAAGAGATCGCTCATCTCGAGGGCCTGCTTCCAGGATTGATTTTGGCGATACAGTTTACTCAGGCTCCCTGCCGCATTGCGAATATCTGCCGGATATCCCAATTCTTTTGCAATGCTCAGTGATCGTTCCAAGATGGGTTGGGCAGATTTACTGTCTCCGGCTGCAAGCAGGGAAACGCCAAGCTGGCTCGTTGCCATTGCGATTCCCCATTTATCACCCAAATTTTCAAAACCGTGCAGGCTTCTTTTGAAATAATCTCGCGCCAATTCACTTTGTCCCTGTGATTCTTTCACAATACCGATATTCTTCAGTGAATGGGCAACGCCTTGCTGATCACCCAGGTCCGTCCGGATGTGCATTGCCTGTTCGTAAAAATACAGTGCGGAATCCGGCTCGTTTTGCTCCTCCTTTACAATTCCAAGGGCGTTCAGGGAATATGCAATTCCGTATTTATCACCGGAAACTTGTTGTATACTCAGACTCCGCCGGAAAAATGTGAGGGCTTCGTCATATTGCTGCTGGCTTTTATATACATGACCGATGTTTTGCAGTGCTGTGGAAACACCTTCCATATTCTTAACTTTCTCCTCGATAGCGAGCGCCTTCATATAATAATCCAGTGCCTCCGGAATGCGGCCCTGACTGGAATAAATCAGGCCGATATTGTTATATGAAGTCGCAATACCATCCTCATCCCCGATTTCTTTTTTAATGGCCAGACTGCGTTCGTGATATGCAAGAGCCGGTTCTATTTGCCCCTGGTCTTTATAAATCGCGGCGATATTATTGAGGCAGGTTCCTGCACTTTTTTTGTCTCCCGCTTTTTCAAATATTATCAGGGCTTGCCGGTAATAGTCCAACGCTTTTTTTATTTCACCCTGTTGCTCATTTAAGTACGCCAGCCAGCCCAATGAATTGGACAATCCTGTTGTGTAATTTATTCTTTCCGAAAGAATCTTTGCCTGTTCACATTCCTTCATGGCCAGAGCGGGATCACTAAAATAAATTTCCTCTGCAACCGCTAGTAATATTTGCACACGAGACGTATCCGGTGGATTGGTATGGAGAAGCTTTTTAAGCGAATCCAATGTGTGCGCATCCTGGGCATTCATTGCGAATGCCAAAAACAGAATGAATCCGGTAAATAGTTTAAATTTCATGAACAGGATTGGTTTTCATCCGGGAATACTGAACACCATCGCACCCGCCCGGAACCCAAAACTACCGGCCGGAAATTCCATTGCGAATGTAGCAAAATAGGGAATCGTACCGCACTGTTCCTTGAGTCATCAGACCAGAAAACGGTAACGAAAGGTTTCTGGTTCTTAATCATGCTTCCCTGAACGGTATGATCAATATTCTATCGCGTTTGACTTTTCCTCACCCGCTTCCGTCAATTAAAAATAGGAATGACAGGAATTTATGTAATAAATATTTAGACGAAAATGAAAATGCCCGTCTTCAAAATAAAAGTTACTTCTAAAGTTAAAGATTATACCCGGATGTAGAAAACAGGCGGAGACTGCACGAATACTTCTATGACAGGACACGCAATCCTAAAATAGACGCCTATCCCTACTCTGTTTAAAAGTTAAGATACCAGACAAATGGCAGGATACGGCTCACATTTTATTTAAAGAAGCCCACACAGTGTCGCTCTGTGAGATCAAATGCAGACAGTGTGTTTTTTTATTTCAGACTGAGTGAGCCCCTGTTGTCATTTCAAAATAACTTTTCCGAAAAATAACTTTTCTCCCTCCAGAATCAATTCAAGAAAATATATTCCTTTTGCCATTCCACCCAAATCCAATCGAAGCGCTTCGTTGGAAAGAACAGTAAACTGCCGATCATCTGAATCCTGGATTTTGCGGCCTGAGCAATCATACAAAGTGTAGTGGAGATCTTCCACATTCTCCAGCGAATTGTTCAGGGCAACCAGAAAAAAACCGGAAGCCGGGTTCGGGTAGATGAGTACCTCGGGCTGAAGGCTGCGGTTATTCATCACACGGTCGAGTGGGGAATAGGAATAATTTCCGTCGAAATCGGTTTGCCGGAGGCGATAATAGGACAATCCTTTCATGGGATACAAGTCTGTGGTCTGGTAATTCAATTCCTGCGTGCTGTTACCGGCACCACGGATAATTTCAAGTGCTTCGAAATTTATTCCGTCTGCAGAACGTTCCACTGTAAAATAATCGTTATTGATTTCCGATTCGGTGATCCAGCGGATATCAACGGTTCCCGATTTGTTGAGCGTTGCATCAAAATATAAAAGTGTGACCGGCAACGGTGCTTCATTATCCACCAGCGCCCAGAAACTATTGTACTGCTGAATATCCGTCAGCGTGACCTGGTTAGAGGTGGTGTTCACATTTCCCATCGTTTGTGCAGACCATGTAATGCCATCGTTGCGCTGTGCACGTAACTGAACTTCACTGAGACTATTGTTACCTGTATTCCATTCAATATCCCGATAAGTGAAGAGGAGGTCGCTTACCGGTTCAACCGTGTAGTTCTGTGTGTTGATCATCCACCAGCGGTCGAGCACACGGTCTGCGTTTTCTATTCCCGAAACATTGACAAGTGAGGGTAAGCCAGTCGGTAGCGGGCGATTGTTTGGACTTAAAAAAGTATTGGTGGGATACGTGGAAACCCGGATGCTGCCATTGCCGGTTCCTGCTGTTGTGAATGCTAAGCTTACCGGCAGATAGTCGGAAGTAGCAATATTGCCAAAGGGAAAGTCATACACATCACCTGCTGTGCCTGCACCGATATTCCATTGCAGTATTCCATAACCCGTTGATGGATCCGTTTCGCTTTGTATAAAGCCGGTGTTACGGACAATCGCTGCAGGACCCGGATTGTTGATTGTAAGGGTATATGAATTGAGCGCGAGATACTGAGTTCCAAGATCCAGTACGCCCGAAGGGGCCGGGTAAGCTCCACCTACAGCTGTATTCACCTGCAGTGTCTTGACGCCACTGCCCGCCAGCTGCATGTTATTGAAGACCGTCGATGAACTGCCGCGGATGCTTTGTGTATTCCCGTTGAAGATCACCGTACCGCCAGATGATCCAAAGTTGTTGTTCCCTGCGTTGTTCTCCCAGTCGCCGGTAAGATCTATCGTACCGGAATTGTCAATTGTTGTGCCCGCATTATTTTGCAAATCGCCTTTCACTGTCACCTGTACACCATTGGTAAGGGTGAGGGACACATTGTTGTTGGTCAACAATTGCGCACAACAATCTCCGGCAACCAAAGTGCACAGGAGACAGATGAAAAGAAATCGCAGCATCATGGGGGAATATATTTTCATGGAAAAAGAGTATGGAAAAATTATTTATTCTTCATAGAGTACCATAATCTTCACCGGAACCGACAGTATGCCGACCGAGTTTGCGGCTGAATTGAAGATAACAATAGAAGCCGGATCAACACGAAAATCAAATTCATAGCCCGCATTGAAACTGTGTCTCGGATTAATATACCGGCCTGCCGCAAACTCTGCCAAAATTGTGACCGAGAGTATTTTCGCTGAATTCAGTCCGTGTGCGATAGTCACCGATCCTCCCTGAACGTTACTGGTGGTTCCTGTGAGCTTGATCATTTTCACCTTGGGTGCATTGCTGCCTAATTTGGTGTACCCGTTCACTTCAAGCTCGGCCTGTGGAGCCGTTACCCCGATACCTACTTTCACTGCGTCTGCACCCGTGCCACCCAAAACCATACTGTTGTTCGCAGTAACAGATGCGTTGTTCCCGATGGCACAGGCTCTTGAGAGCGAAGGACTGCCCTGGGCATTACTGCCGATATAGGTATTGTAAACACCATTGGAGTTTGTACTCCCCGCAACATAACCGATGAAGGTGTTGCCGCCCGCCGTGCTGTTCAGCCCACTTTGGTAACCCATAAACGTATTCGCCGATGCACCGCCACTGTTGTACCCCGACTGAAAGCCCACGATAGCATTCGATGACCCCCCGGAACCAAGTAATCCTGAATTGCTGCCGAAATAACTGTTGTAGTTTCCTGTTGTATTGGAGTTGCCTGTGTTTCCTCCTACCATGGTGTTACCGATACCCGTTGTGCCCTGATTTCCCGTATTCGCACCGATATAGGTATTGAGCGTTCCGGTTGAATTGTTGGCTCCTGCATAAATCCCCATAAAAGTATTGTTTGTGCCGGTTGTGTTTTGCCAGCCTGAATTCGCACCATAAAATGAATTGTTGTTAGCTGTATTGTTCATCCCGCTCTGAAAGCCCGCGAATGTATTGCTGTTGCCTGTGGTATTTTGCCTGCCGGCATCCGTGCCGACATACGTGTTCCATGCCCCCGTGATGTTGAATTTTCCTGCAACTGCACCAAGAAAAGTATTCCGGTGCCCGGTAGTGTTGTTTTCTCCGGTTGTCACACCGTTGAATGTATTCCAGTCGCCGGTGGAATTGTCCATGCCGCTTTGAAATCCGATCATTGTATTGTTGGATGCAGTAGTGTTGGTATAACCTGCATTCCTGCCGATGAAAATGTTGTTCTGTCCCGTTGTAGTGGACACACCCGATTGTGAACCGAAAAAAACATTATAAGATCCTGTGGTGAGGTTTGTACCTGCACTGTATCCGAAAATACTGTTTGAGCTGGCCGTATTGTTTAGCCACGGATTTCCTCCTGCATAGTATCCGAAAAAACAATTTTCCGAACCTGTTGTCATGTTGGTTCCGGCATTGGCTCCTAAAATTGAATTGTAATTGCCGGTCGTCATGTCTCCACCAGCACCATACCCGAATCCGCAATTGCTACGGGCTGAAACGTTTTGCAATCCGGCATACGTTCCCACGAAGGTGTTTTCAAAACCTGTCGTGTTATTTTTGCCACTGTGTGCCCCAATGAACGTGTTTTCATAACTGAGATCAAGCTTCCCGGCCTGATATCCAACATAGGTATTTAAATTGGAGTTATTCTTTGCGCCTGCGGAATCTCCGATCGCCACATTCCATTGTCCTGTAGTAGAGATGGATCCGGCGTTTCTTCCGAGGAAAACATTCTGTTTCAGATGATCAATTTTACCGGCTTTAATGTTGTTTACCCGGAAACTCAGCGGTATGTTGTCGGTTGTACCAAGAAAATTTGTACCATCCACTGTTCCCGCATTTCCTGTTGTTCCCCATCCTTTGTCGGATCCCAGCAGCAGCCTCCAGTTTGCACCGTCATAATACCAGTACCCGATGGAATTGTCGGTTTGATAAACGATCATGCCTTTGGCCGATGCATCCGCGACTGGAAACATGGCAAGGCGTTGGGTTTCGGTGAGACGGGGCAACAGCAATCCCTTGTCTGTTGATGTCAGATCCAGCAGTGCCTTCAAATGCGGT
Organism: Bacteroidia bacterium; assembly: GCA_035438225.1. GTDB lineage: Bacteria > Bacteroidota > Bacteroidia > AKYH767-A > 2013-40CM-41-45 > JADKJP01. The sequence goes on along the minus strand of DAORHY010000004.1, from coordinate 27,067 downwards.
GTCGGATTATTGACCCCTACATTCTGAGCGAAAACAGGCAGTGCAATCAAGGTTACAATGACGGTAATTACGATCATCACCAGGATGAATTCGATTCCGGAAAGTCGCTGGAAAAATCCGGAAGATTCTGATTTCGAAAATCCCGGTTTGTTGAACATGGTCATAGTGAAAATGAATTGATGAGGGTACAAACATATTTCATCCCTTGTCCATATTTGTACAGTATTTAGAAAACGGATGGTTAACTTAGTGATCGGTAGCCTGGCTGAGTATCCGGAAATTGTATCCGTATCCCCAATAATGAATAAACAAATCTGTTTTCCGCCGTCTGGAAAAAGGGGCGCGCCATGTAGTAACAACACCAGTGTGGCGCTATTCCCGTTCACTCAGAATTTATACCGGAGTCTCAGATTTTCTTCCGGTTAAAAAAAAGTTTCATTCGGAAAACTCAATTGTATTATCTTGCCTGAAATGTATAGGTCCATTCAACGAGAAGAACGCAGGCAGTCGCCGCCCTCTTTTAATTTTTTTGAATACTTTTTATGTGGCATCAACTGAAAACATCTTCGTTTATCCTGGTTTGGCTCCGCTTTTTAATGGCGGCACATCTGCAGGCATCGGAAATTCCGGATAAACAGTTTTATTTCCGGCACATCCGTACCGAGCAAGGTTTGTCGAACGGCATCATCAACGATATTCTCAAGGACAAGAAGGGTTTTCTCTGGATCGCCACACTCAATGGATTGAATTGTTATGATGGCGCACATTTTTTTGTGTGGAAGGCCGACCCCCGCGACTCAAATAAACTATACAACGATGCTGTATACGGTTTGTGCGAAGGGGACTCCAACGACATCTGGTGTTCCACCAATGCAGGCGTCAGCCGTTTGGACAGACACTCCGATACATTTAAAAATTATGAGTTGATCAATAAGGTCACCGGGATGCGCTCCCTTGGGTCATCCAATACCATCCTGCAGACCCGAAAGGGCCAGATTGTAACGTATTCTTTCAGCGGTGTATATATCTATGATCATTCAAAAGATGAATTCATACACTATCCGGAAGTTGAGGCCAACGGCGGGATGGATTGCAAGGGAGTGGTAGACAAATCCTTTATCGAAGATCCGGAACGAAACGGAATCTGGATCGGGACTTCGGACGGACTGAAATATTTCGACCTCGATACAAAAATATATTTTAGTTATAAAAACAATCCGGAGAAGCTTCCGGTATTTACATCACACTATTCCGGACCCGTCACATTAGACAAAGACAATAACCTTGTCTTTGCTGACGGCGATGATCAGCGGATTTACACCTATCTGTTTTCTACCCGGACCTTGTCCTTTTTTTCACCCGAAAATCCTTTTGGCAAACCATTGTATTTTGACTATTTGCTTTCGGACCGCTCAGGCAACTTGTGGATGAGTGTAGACGATGCTGCAGTTCTATACAAGGAGAAAAAATCCGGCAAGACATTTACGGTCAAACACACGAATGAACAAAGCCATTCTCTTGCTGCGGAATATTTTCTGGATGCCCTGCAGGATTCTTCCGGCACCATTTACCTGGGTACGGTCAACGGCATCAGTTTCCTGAATCCGGAGCATCAATTCATTTCTGTATTTCCTTTCCCGGATACCATCCGCAACAACCGCCGGTTTTATCTGCATCAGTTGTTGAATTGCGACAGGCAAAATGGGATATGGTTTGCTCCTTCTTATCAATACCTTTTGAAATTCAACACAGCAGACCAGTCGTACCGTACCTATGACATTTTGGAAAAATTGCGCAAAACAAATACGGATGACATTCTCATCAGTGCGATGGCTGCAGATGACAGCAGCCTTTACTTTGGAACCCTGGATGGCATATATATGTATGATGTGGCTGATGATTCTTTCAGAAAATTGAATGTGTTTGCTTCGGGAGACAACATTGACGGCCGGTACATCCTCTGCATGCTCCTGACCCAAGACAAAGAACTCTGGTTCAGCAGCCATAAAAACGGATTGTTTCGTTACAATATCCGAACCGGAGCGTACAAACATTATCCGCGGATGAATTCGGATTCTAGCGGAATCACCGCGGATTATATCTACTCAATGCTTGAGGATTCCAAGGGTGTTGTCTGGTTCTGCACAGAAAAGAATGGTCTCGTACGTTATAATAAACAACAGGATGCTTTCGACTACCTGCAAACAAAGCCGTCCGGTCGCGAAGCAGAAGTTTACTACTCCTTTACCACGGATCAGGACAATAATCTCTGGGTTCTGAGTTTTTTGGAGGGGTTGAAAAAGTTCGACACGCGGACGAACACATTTGACAGCACATCACGGTTGAGCGGCCTGGCAAATTTTCGCTATAACCACATTCTTACTGATAACCATGGCCGTTTATGGCTCTCCTATTATTCGGAATATTCTGTTGCCGATACGAAAACCGGCCTGGCAAAAAATTTTCGGGTGGATTTCGCCCAAACCAACAATGCCTATGCAAATTATTCCTGCCTCCTCCCGGATGGACGCATCGTCGCCGAGAGTCGTAACGGATTTCTGATTTTTGATCCATCTGCGGAATACAACAAACGGGCTCCGGTTACAATCAGCGGTTTCTCTGATGGTAACAAAACTTTCCCGTTTCTTCTTTCCGGATCTGAAATGCGGCTTAAATCCTCGCAGAATTTTTTCTCGCTGAATTTTTCCTCGCTCAGTATCCTGGAGGAAAAAGACCTCCTCTTTGCTTACAAACTAGAGGGCGTGAACGAGGATTGGGTGTATTGCCGAAATCGCCAAACCGCCTATTTCACCAATGTCAGCGGTGGAAATTATTTGTTTCGTGTAAAGATGCAGAATACCGATGGCAGCTGGACAGAATGTCCCGATACCGTGAAGATTTCGGTGGACAAAAAGTTTTATGCCACAATTTGGTTCCGTCTGCTGCTTGTACTTATCCTGGTTGTGTGTGTCCTTTGGTATATTCGCATCTTCCGGAAAAAAACATTGAAGAAAGAATCCGATAAGGCAATCGCCTACTTCGCCAATTCCCTTCAGGGAAAAAACAAAGTGGAGGAATTGGTATGGGACATCACTCACAATGTCATCACACGAACCGATCTTGTCGACTGCGTCGTTTACCTTCTGGATAAGGAAAAAAACGTTTTGATACAGAAAGCTGCCTTTGGAAATAAAAATATCGGCGAACACAATATCCTCAATCCTTTAGAAATTCCAATCGGAAATGGAATAGTTGGAAGCGTGGCGAAATCGGGAAAAGCAGAGATTGTCGGAGATACATCCCGTGATCCGCGGTACATCACGGATGATTCAAGCCGGATGTCGGAAATTGCTGTACCCATAGTTGCAGATGGTAAAGTGATCGGTGTTATTGATTCGGAACACCCGCGTAAAAACTTTTTTACGCGTCAGCATCTCCAATTGCTGCAAACCATTGCGTCCATCACGGCAACAAAAATTGTGAAAGCACAACGTGAAATGGAGGTAGATGAAAAAGAAAAACATCTTCGTGACCTGCAAAACCAGATCAATTATACCCGGCAGCAGGCACTACAGGCACAAATGAATCCGCATTTTATTTTCAATTGCCTCAATTCAATCAATGGCTTTATTTTGCAGAATGACGTTGGCGCTGCTTCTACATTTCTTATTAAATTTTCCAAACTGATCCGGCTCATTCTTGAACATTCCAATGAAAAGACGATTTCACTTCAGAGCGAACTGGATGCCCTGAAGCTGTATATTGATATGGAATCGCTCCGCTTTGGAAAGAAATTCTCCTGTTTCATCCAGGTGGACATCGATGTGATGCCGGATGCTGTGCGTGTTCCTCCTCTGATTCTTCAGCCATTTGTGGAAAATGCCATCTGGCATGGTCTGCTGCACAAAGAGAGCGACGGCGTCCTGACAATCCTGGTGCATCAGCAGGACTCCTTTCTCGAATGTGTCATCGAAGACAACGGCGTAGGCCGGGAAGCCGCAGCTGAATTTAAATCGAAAAAATATTCCGGTAGCAAATCCCTTGGAATGAAGCTTACGACCGAACGCCTGGCTCTGCTGAACAAGGAAGGAAATAAAGATTCGTCGGTTCGTGTAGAAGATCTGAGAAATGAAACGGGGGCGCCGGCAGGAACCCGGGTGACAATTCGGGTGTCTTTGTCAAATGAATAGGCCGGCGAGGATGCCCTGAATTCCGAAAAATAAAATTGTACATTTATACAGAATGATACATGCGATTATTATAGACGACGAACCCCAGTGCATCGAGACACTCAGTATTCTGCTGAAAATGCATTGCCCTGAAATTACCCTGGATGCTTCCTGTGAAAATGCTGAAAAAGGTATTCTGGCGATCAACAAATACAATCCCGAAGTTGTTTTCCTGGATATTGAAATGCCGAAGATGAGCGGTTTCGACATGCTTGAAAAACTGGACACCATTTCTTTTCACGTCGTGTTCACAACTGCCTACAACCAATTCGCCTTAAAAGCATTCAAATACAGCGCACTGAATTACCTGCTGAAGCCCATCGATCCCGATGATCTTAAGGAAACCCTTTTTCGCATCAAAGACAGTAAAGCCGGACCGATGAAAGAGCAGATGGACATTCTCCTGAACAGTATTCATCAGTACAACAAACCGCTGCGTATCGCTCTTTCTACCGGAGACGGAATGGTGTTCGTAAATACATCGAATATTATGTATTGTCAGTCGGAAAGCAATTACACTCATGTTCGGCTGATAAGCGGAGAGAAATACCTGCTGGCGAAATCGCTGAAAGAATTTGAAGACACGTTACCGGAAAAAGATTTTTTTCGGATACACAATTCCTTTCTTGTTAATTTGAATGAAATCAAAAAATTTGTTCGTGGTGATGGTGGATATGTCATCATGAATGACGGCACCCAAATCGCTATTGCCCGTGCCCGAAGAGAAGAATTTTTTGCGCTCTTCGATAAGTTTTAATTTTTGCATTTGCGGCAACAACTCCGGCCCTCAAATTTAAAAACCCTCGGTGAAGCGGATCCTGATCCGTATGCAAAATTGAATCCGTAGCCGAACCGGGTCATCAAGGCTTTACAGTCAAAGATTACAGAAACCAATATTGAATGAGTGTAAAAAAGTCAGGCTTCCTTTCACGGAAGCCCGACCTAAAATTTGGTTTTAATAATGAAACCGAATCGCTGCAAATACATTCCTGCCGGGAGCATTAATTCCGCTGGCAAATGTGCGGTACTGTGTATCGAAAATATTATCAACGCCTGCCTGCAGCGTGAATAATTTGTGCAACGAATACGATGCATGCAGATTTAACGTGAACCATGCCGGCATCCCCACCGGGGTTGCATACTGGTCATTGTCTTCCCCGTTCAGGTAATAATCCTTCAGTTTTTTTCCTCCATTGTAGTTCACAAAAAGATTCGAATTGAATTTATCTTTGGTATAGCTCAGCTGCATTCGCGCCATGAAAGGCGGAATGTGGTCGAGAGGATAATCGGAACTGTCGGTCTTGATACGACCATATGTATAATTAATTCCAAACGTCAGACTCAGGTGCTCACTACACTGAGAATTGATGTTGGAAGAAAATCCGTACACGAATGCTTTGCCTTTGTTTTGGTTGGCCAACACACGGCTCAACGTTCCGTCATACACCAGCGAATCCTGGCCGTTAACCATGAAATCATCCGTCACAATTGCATCGATGAATTGTGTATAATACATTACATTTTCCCAGATAGTTCTGTTATCGAATGTTTTTGTAATTCCAATTTCAGTATTGATCGTTTTCTCCGGCTCCAAATTTTCGTTTGGCACAATCACAGTCCCGGGCGAAGACTCAAACACTTTGCTCAGGTCATCCACATTCGGTGCACGGAAACCGGTGGATAGTAGCAGTGATAATTTCACGTCGTCTGATGGCGAATTGATCAACCCGACACTTCCGGAATATACCGGATTGCTCTGGTCAACAGTGGTGAATGGCAAATGGAAGAACGAAGAATCTTTAATGCTGGAATGCAGAGCGACAAAACCGACACGGAACCCGTCTGTTAGAGTTACTGCATCATTGATTCTCCAAGTATGTGAAAAATACACCGCTGCATTTGCCATGGAGTTGTCACCATCGGGGTAACGAGTGTCCAGTGGAACTTTAGAACCGTTTGTAATGTCCTCTTCATTTGCGGTTGAAGTGAGGGTATTGTATTGCGCATCCAGCCCAAACCGGAGGGTGTGATGGTGAGTTGTCCGCCTGAAATCAAGGCTGAAACCCAGAACATTTACATTTTCAATCCGGTGCGCGAGTTTGTTGCTCCCGAACCGGCGTGTGTGGCGGCTCTCTTCTATGTTCTGGAAATTCACGCCTGCGTGCACACCCTGGATTTTCGATTCAACATTGGTATATTGAAAATCATAGGAGCCCAACAGTCGTGCTTGCGGACCGTAATACCATTCTGCATAACGCAGCCCGCTGCCGGATGGATCCGTCAAACGGTCGTAACGCGGAACATCAGAAGAACTGGAATACTGGAAATTTAGTCCGTGGGCAACACGTTCCGATTGCTTGTAGGCGAACTTTTGCAACAAGTCATATTGTGAAAATGCACTTTGAACCTGCAGGTAACGATCGCTGTTTTTTACCAGTGAATCTTTTCCATTGATGCGCTCCACATACCAGGGCCTTTCGCCGTAAGAGCCCGAATAGAATGGATTCTGGTTTTCACCGCCACGCAGATCGCCAAAGTCAGAAAAAGTAAGGGAAGTAAGTGAAGCAAATTTCTTTCTGCCGATATTAAAATCAACGTGCCCTGTCAGCTCATCGTTAACACTGCCATAGCGGGTAAATGCATTTACTTTCAGGTGCGTTTTTTCATCCCCTGCCACAAAGGATGGCCTCTTTGTGTACAAATGAATTACTCCCCCCAGCGCATCGCTTCCATAAATTGTGGACGAGGGACCAAACAATACTTCTGCTCTGTCGAGAATCGTATTGTCGAGCGTAACAATATTTTGCAAATGGCCGGAACGGTAAATTATATTGTTCATCCTGACTCCGTCTATTACAAGTAAAATTCGGTTGGCCTCAAAGCCCCGGATCACGGGACTACCCCCACCCATCTGGCTTTTCTGTACGAAGACACTGCCTGTGTTAGCGATGATGTCGGCAGTGGATTGTGCCTGGAGATCCGCAATCTGTTTTGCGTTCAGAGCCTGGATCTGTTGAGCAACTGTTCTTTTTGTTTCTTCTGTTTTGTTTACTGAAATCACTACTTCGTTCAGCAGAATATTCTTAACGCTGTCAGCCGAAGTGCTTTGTGCTAGTGTTGTATAATATTGAGTAATCAGCAATAGCAGGATTGCCAACGATTGTTTTTTCATTTTCCGGATTTTGAATGGTTAGGGAAAACAATTACAAGAGGTCTGTTCCCGTAATCAGGCCGCCTCGTGTAGTGTATAAATAAAGAAAATCCTAAAACCGGTCTGGTGGCGGGGAGGGAACCGATGGCGAAAAACAAATCAAGTTCCCGAAAATTGTGTGATTTTTAATTTCCGTGTATTCGGAAAGCACAATGCATGCAACTGATTCTGTGCTCAGATATGTTAATGTCAGCAACTTCGACAGCTTGTGCGTCAATTCCCCGTTTTGTTTGCTTTCATTGCCATTAAAGATTTCAATAAGCCTGACAATACCATCTTCTTTTATATCCTGCATTGCCAGGAGCTCAACACAATTCCCTTTTGTGACAGCAGCTTTAAAATCATACGTCTTTCCTTTGTAGGAAAACTCATGATCGTTAATTCGACTCTGCTGAAATTCAAAAAGCGTAAGTGTCATTTTTTGAAACCCGCCTTTCTCCTGAACGTGCAAAAGATCATACTGCATTTTATACCGATGAAACTCATAGAACAACATGAGTCCACCGGCCTGCAGGAAAAGGATGCTTAACAGAAATACAATACCGGTTTTTTTCAAAATAGAATACTCTGTTTGTAAAGATATAAATTAAGACTCGAATTTATTCCGTCTCTTCCTCAACATGTCGGAAAGGACAGGGGAGTCTTTAATTTAAATCTGGGGAGTCAACTGTAGTTTTTCCGTTTCGAAACCGTTTTTTTTAAGGCGAAAAATGATCCCCTCGTAAATTGCCGGTGCCATTCGGGGAGTCCTTGAAAGTATCCACAGGTATTTCTTATTCGGATGGCTGACAACTACATAGCTGTAATCCGCTGCAAGATCAATGATCCAGTATTTCCCTTTAAAAGGCCAGAAGAACTGTACTTTCAGTTTTGCATTGCCGGACCCTTCATCCACGAAGGCCTTGCCGGTTATTGAAGACTCTTTCCCGTTCACGCTTCCTTTTTTACAACGGTTCAACACAACTACGTATCCTTTTTCGTTGAGCGTATATTCTGCAGTCGTGCAATGACACCCTTTCTGAAATCGCTGAGGAAAAGAAGCTATTTCATACCATTTTCCGGAATATTTCTGTAGGTCAACATAGGGAACTGTTTCCATCGTTTGGGCGTTTGTAGTGGATGTTTTAATTAAAACCAACACCAGCAAAAATGCGATTACAATTCCCGGAAACAATCGTTCTCGCCTTGTTGCTGAAAAGGATCTTGCTTTTTCCTGTGCATTCATGATTGCGTTGCAATGAAGGTTCATTGGGACGGGGTTCAATAGGTTTTTGTGTCCACCAGTTTTCCGTTGCTGTATGTCTCTTCTTTTTTCAGTGTTCCGCTTTCATCGTATTCCTTCCAGGTGCCGACTTTTCTGCCGTGAACGTATTCCCCTTCTCTTTCCAGCCTTCCGTTTTCCCGCCACCACATCCATTTTCCATGCTCCCCCTTCTCGCTGTAGTGAGCCATTTGCTTTCTGTTTCCATTTTCATAAAACCAGATCCACTCGCCGTATTTTTTGTCATCCCGTTTTTGTCCTTTCACTTTAACGGCTCCGGTTTCATACCATGTAATTGTTTTGCCATTGGGTTTGTCTTCCAGGTATTCCGTTTTGCTTTCCCGCTTCCCGCTTTCATACCAGGTCCTGTTCATTCCCTCCCGGATGCCGTTGCGCATCGGCATGGAACTCTTCTTTTTACCATTTTCCCAATATTCAACCTTTGATGCGTATTGTGAAAATACAGCCGTGGAGAACAGAATAGAAATAAATATCAGTACGATTTTCATTGGTTAAATACGTTTACCGGCCCCTGTACCACGATAATAAAACGGGTCAGGAATACGCTGTTTCAAATATCCGGAAAATGCAGGTGGAATACAAAAAGATCCATCAACCCGGATCCGGAAACCCAATGTCAGCCGATTGAAGTACCACAGTACTAAAGATGGCACGGGCGCCGGGCGATTACTTACTCCCGCCGGTTTTCTTCAAACCTGCCTTTTGAAGATTTTCTTTCACCCGGTGCTTAATAATTTCGGCAACGAGTTTCACGGGAACGGGTTTGTTCAGTGGAAAACGAATCGTTCCTTTTGAAATTTCATATGCTTCAAGTTTGTGGCGGAAGTCAATGATGGTTTTGGGCTTAGGATAAAATCCAATGTGGTTTTTATATGCCGCAAACCAGGACAACATTCCGTAAAATTTAAATCCGGGCATGTTGTAGCTGATCACCTCCTCCGCTCCGGGCGCAGCTTTGCGAATCGCATTTCTAAGTTTTTCGAGTGAGGACCGAACGTCTTCCGGGAATTGCGCGATGTATTCGTCAATGTTTGCGATCTTTTTCTTTGGTGCCGCAACCTGTGGCCGGATCTTTTTAATTTCCTTTTTTAATTTCATGTTCAGAAAGTAACCGGTATTTCTACTCTGTTCAGAAGTGTAAAATTCGAAATTATTATTTGTGTACTTCCGGCTATATGACCTTGAATTGATTGTTTCTGTCTGTTTGCTTCTATCAATATTCAATCCGTTGCAAAGCCCTCCGGGGATTTGCCCTGCTGCCGTGAGTTACTATGACAATAAATGTACAACAATGTCCCCAAAAGGATTGGCAGCACCATAAATGCGGCAGTCTGTGTCCTGCCTATTCTGTCCGGGAGTTGAATTGCATGCCGGAAGTCGTTTTCCTCCCGATCGTATTTTTTTCAATTGGATTAAACGCTTAAACCGGCTGTTGTGTCATTGAATTCGACTCCACATATTTTTTAAAATTATTCAATATTGCCTGCCATCCATCCCGCTGAAGCTCGATAGAATTGAGGCCCTCTGCTTCAAATGTTTCGATGATTTTTGTTTCCCCTTCATTCGAAAGGAATGAAATTTTAACTTTTCTTCCGTCGTCGAGTGAATAATCAATTTTTTCATTCGGCCTCACATCATCGTAGACTCCGGAAAAATCAAAACCCATACTGCCATCTTTGGCTTCCATGCGTGAAAGAAATTTTCCTCCGGGTCTCAGATCGTTTTCTGCGAAAGGGGTATACCAGTCATCAGACGCATTGTTCCACTTCGTAATGTGTTGCGGCTGTGTCCAGAATTTCCAGACCTTGTCTATTCCTGCTCCGATTGTGGTTTCCACTGTAATTTTAGTTGCGCTTACCGGCATCATTCGATTGTTTTTGGGGTTCGTTTCACGATATGAAAAAGTTGGATGATGGGTGCGAATATGGGAAAAGTAAACACAATCCGGAAGTGAATTAAAAACAAGTGTAACCGTTTCCCCCCTTTACCCCTCCTGAATTGCCGGGACTATTACCGGACGTTTTCCCAGGAGTTCCGCGAGGTCTTCTTTATAGATCACCTCTTTCTTCAGCAACAAATTTGCAAGTGCGTCCAATTCCGATTTGTGTTCCAGCAACAATGCCTTGGTTCGTTGATATGCATCGTCAACCATTTTCCTTACTTCTTCGTCTATCATTCTTCCGGTTTCTTCGCTGTAGGGCTTTTGAAATCCGGATTCAGAAGCTCCTGTAGAATCATAAAAACTAATATTTCCAATTCTTTTATTGAACCCGTAGTAAGCAACCATAGTATATGCCTGCCGGGTTACTTTTTCAAGATCATCCAAAGCTCCGGAAGTTACATCGCCAAAAATAATGTCTTCTGCCGCCCTTCCTCCAAGTGCTGCACACATCATATCGTTGAATTGAGCTGTATTTCTGAGTTGGCGTTCTTCCGGAAGGTACCAGGCCGCTCCGAGAGATTTTCCTCTTGGAACAATGGAAACTTTCACAAGCGGGTCCACATATTTCAATTCCCAGCTTGCAAGTGCATGTCCCGCTTCATGGTAAGCAATGATTGTTTTTTCTTCCGGCGAGATAATTTTACTTTTCTTTTCTATGCCCGCAATGATGCGGTCAATCGCATCTGTAAATTCTTCTTTCGATACACAGTCTTTTTTTCTTCTTGCTGCAATCAATGCTGCTTCGTTGCAGATATTGGCAATGTCAGCGCCTGAACAACCGGGCGTTTGTCCGGTAAGAAAATCCACATCAATGCTTTCGTCCAGGACCAGGGGCTTTAGATGAACTTCGAAAATTGCTTTTCGTTCTACCAGAGTCGGCAACTCAAGGTAAATGTGCCGGTCAAATCTTCCGGGACGAAGTAAAGCGGGGTCGAGCATGTCAGCACGGTTGGTTGCGGCGAGAACGATCACTCCGCTGTTTGTTCCAAATCCATCCATTTCCGTCAGCAACTGATTGAGCGTGCTTTCCCGTTCGTCGTTGGCGCCTGTATAAAATGCATTACGGCCCCGGGAACGACCTACCGCATCAATTTCATCGATGAAAATAATGCACGGGGCTTTTTCTTTTGCGCGTTTAAATAAATCACGAACACGGGAAGCGCCAACACCCACAAACATTTCCACGAATTCGGATCCTGAAATAGAAAAAAACGGAACCTGCGCTTCTCCGGCCACTGCTTTAACAAGGAGCGTTTTTCCTGTTCCCGGAGGTCCGACAATGATTACTCCTTTGGGAATCTTCGCGCCCAGGCGGGTGTATGTTTTGGGATCTTTAAGAAAATCGACAATTTCCTTCACCTCCGTTTTGGCTTCCTCCAGGCCCGCTACATCATCAAAGGTAACCGGGCTTTTGTTTTCTGCTTCCAGTAAAGTAGCAGTAGATTTTCCGAAACTGAAAACCGATGAGCCTCCGGCGCCACCCGCTCGCAATCCGCGAAGTAAAAAATACCAGACGCCCACAAATACCAATACTGGAAAAACCCAGCTGAGCAAATCCCCCAGCCAATTGCTGCGTTTCACGTATACAACATCCACCTTTTCGGCGGCAGTAAAGTCCTTTTGAGCCTCGTCAAGTTTCTTTTCGAAAAGATCAACGGATCCGACGGTAAATTGAAAATGCGGACCGGGACTTGTTCCCTCACCATAAATGGGTTTTAGTACTTCCCTGAAAGTGGAATCATTCCTGAACTCTTTCTTAATAAAAACTTCCGCGCGTTCGTTATTTACGATCTGGATTTTCTCTACAGCATGCCTGCTCAACATTTTACTTTCAAATACCTGCCAGGTGATTTCAGGCGCGGGTTGAATTGTTCGAAATAAATATGTTGTACTAAAAATAAGTATCAGCGCTGCGATGTAAATCCAATAGAACGAGAATTTTTTCCCCGGCTTCGGCGGTTTTCCGGATTCCGACTTCGGTTTTTCCGGTGGCTTTTTCTGCTGATTGCTTTTGTTCATTGAATAAAAATAACGATCCCGGTTTATTCCGCTGCCGGCTTTGAATTTTGGGGTTCAAGCTTTGCCTTATACTTGTACAACTGGTTTTGCAAATCTTCAAAAACGCTCTTGGTTGCCAGTTGAAAATTTGCTTTTTTTTCAATCGCATAAAAAATCTGCCCCGGTACAACTATTTTCACTTCCATTTGACAGTTTTCATTTTTATCACTCGATACTGTTTTAATTATCGCATCGATTTTCGTGATCCGTCCATAGACCTTTCCTAGTTTTTCAATATGATCCAGAATAGAATTATTGAACTCTACCGGCATCACAAAATCGGGAGACTGGATAGTTAATTGAATTTCATTGATGTCAAATGCTTTCATTGTGTTTAGTTTTAATACTGATAGAATACGGTTAACTAGATGGAATTGGGGTTGTTTCGCTCATCTATTCCTGTTTTTTTTACCTCTGATGAAATTACATTCACGGCTTCACCTCTTCCGAAACAGGTTTTCATTCTCATTTTCCGAGAACCTGTGTTGAATTGGCATAAATGTCATTATTTGTATTCATTATTTGAATGATCTTGATCAGGAATTACAGCGACAATACTCATCTGTTATCTTAAGGGAATGAGTTAAGATATCGAATCTGTTCGTGGTATGGGCTTTAGCGGCAGAGCAAAAAAATTCCGCTTGTCTCCTCTGAATTACTGTTTTCCGATTTGCATTGCCTCATGTTGGTACCGGTTTTCAAAACCAACCCGCGAGCAAGCTAACCCCGGGCGAAGCATTGTGCGGGCCCGGGCGCCGGGGCGAAGCACGGGCTGGGCGAGAAAAACGAAGCGTGTCACTTCGTTCCAAAATATATTTCAAATTGATTATTCGACCGGCCCGGACTCCTGCTTTCCAGGAGTCATTAGCTGTGCTTTGACGATAACTCCTGCTGTTGCGCTTTCCGGTTCTTTCTTTCTCGCTTTACTCTGCAACCAGGTAAAGATCTCATGTTGTGCACGGACTTTTTTTCCATTATCGCGAATAACGTAGCGGTTGTCCTGTGTTTTATTGATACTTCGCGCCTTTGTATTATCCTGCAACTGGATGTTTATGTACTGGCGCAACTCTTCCTGCAACCGGATATTAAAAATCGGCACGGCAACTTCAGAACGATGGTCAAGGTTCCTGTCCATCCAGTCGCCGGAAGCGATGTAGTATTTTTCTTTGCCCTTGTTGTGAAAAATATAAATCCGGCTATGCTCCAGATATTTATCAACGATACTGGTGACTTCAATATTTTCACTGAGCCCTTTTACTCCGGGAATGAGAGAACAAATGCCGCGAACAATCATTCTGACTTTCACGCCGGCCTGACTTGCCTGGTACAACATGGAAATCATTTCGCGATCCACAAGGCTGTTCATTTTCAAAATCATCCCCGCCGGTTTCCCGGCTTTTGCATTTTCAATTTCCTCTTCAATCAGACTGTAAAATCGTTTCCGTGTATTGAAAGGAGAAACAATCAGGTGTTTGTAATGTCCCGTTTTATAATTGTCTTTATAAAAACTAAACAACCGCTCCACTTCGGAAGTGATGCGCTTGTCTGCAGTAAGCAATGAATGGTCGCTATATATCCTGGCGGTGATTTCGTTGAAATTACCAGTACCAATGTGAGCATAATGCACCGGTTTGCCTTCTTCTTTCCTTGTGATTAGAAAAAGCTTGCTGTGAACCTTCAGTCCGGGTACACCGAAAATAACTTCTGCGCCTTCTTCCTGAAGCTTGTTCGCATAGAATATGTTTGTCTCTTCATCAAACCGTGCCTGGAGCTCCACAACAGCGGTTACCTGTTTGCCGTTTTTGATGGCATTGATGAGCGTGTTCACAAAACTGCTGTTGACGGCGGCTCTGTACAACGTGAGGTGAATCGATATGACTTTGGGGTCGATCGATGCTTCGCGCAGCAAATCAATAATGTGATGAAAAGAATGATACGGATACGCAAGCAGAATGTCCGATTTTTTTATCGTTTTAAATAAACTGCGCTGTCCTTTGAGATCCGGGTGATCGATGGGTTTAATTTTTGCATACCGCAACTCCTTCCGTCCCACATTCGGAAAGGAAATGAAGTCCTTGAAATTATGATAACGTCCGCCGGGAATGAGGTGTTCTTCGTTGAACAGTTTTATTTTCCGGAGAATAAAAGCAAGCAGGTCAACAGGAATATTTTCATCGTAAGCAAGTCTGACGGGGTCTCCTTTTTTTCTTTGCTTGACACTCTTTGAAATTTTTTCTACGTAACTTTTGGAAACGTCGCTATCGATGTCAAGCTCGGCATCCCGTGTAAGTTTTACGCTGTATGCCTGGATGGAGTCGTAATCGAAAATAGAAAAAATATCGTCCATGCAATAACGGATCACATCATCCAATAAAATGATATGACGCTTGTCGTTAATTGAAGGGAGTACCAGGAACCGGGAAATTACATCCGACGGTATTTCGATAAGGGAATATTTATCCTTCTTTGATTTGTCCTTTCGACCCAGTACAATGGCCAGGTAAATGGATTTATCCTTGAGATATGGAAATTTCGGCGACGAGTCGATCATGATGGGTACCAGGAACTGGTACACCGCTTCATGGAAATAATTTCGCACAAAAATTCCCTGCTCTTTCGTCAGCTGCTTCTCATTAATGATCGAAATATTTTCCTTCTCCAGAGCAAGGAGAATTTCCGAATAAATCTTTTCGAATTTCTGCTGTTGAGCAATGACCGTCTTCTGGATTTTTTCGAGAAGCTCTTCGGGATCGCTGCCCAACAAATCTTTAGCCTTCTTTCCCCACCGGGCCATTCTGCGGATCGTGGCGACACGAACCCTGAAAAATTCATCGCTGTTGTTGGAAAAAATTCCTAAAAAACGCAGGCGCTCCAATAGCGGAACTCCCGCATCCTCCGCTTCCTGCAATACTCTTGCATTGAAAGACAGCCAACTCAAATCGCGGTCGATCAACTCTACATGTTTTCTTCCCATAAATCACCACACTCTTTCCTTTATTTCTTTTTTGCCACGGCTACCTTTTTCACCGGAGCTTTAATCTTACTGGCAATTTCTTTCTTCTTCGCCGCTATTTCCTTATTCACCTTGTTCACGGCTTTCGTGAATTTCTTCGCAATATCCTTGCTCTGACCTTTAAGAAATTTACGAATTTTTTTTGTCGCCTGCTGATGTTTCGGATGAAGAATTGCTTCTACTGCGGAAAGTAGCGATGTTTCGAGTTTTTTTCTGTCTCCTTTATTCATAGCTTAAAGTTAAAGTGTAATGATGAGCCCTTCCATGATAAATGTCTTAAGGCAATGGTGATATACCCCCGGAAATATTCAACTTGTGATTGCAAAATGTTCAATAATATTCATTTTTACGGCAATTTTAAAAACTTAACATTATATTAACCAATTGTTTACGCTTCTTTGAGCATTTTTGGAAAAAGATAAAGCGCCCTGTTTCCTTTTGCATTACGGATGTCCTGCCAATGTTCAATGTCCAGGTTTATACCCAAAACAGAACAGGTGGACATCTCCTCAAAGGTCGCACCCAGAAAATAGGGAACGAGTTCACTGATCGTAAAGTTGTGGGCAAAAACCATTACGCTTTCAATTTGATCAGTGACCCTTGACAACACTTCCAGGTAGTCCTGTACAGAAGTCTCGTACAATTGTGATTCAATTTGAAGCTTTTCGGCCGGATAACCAAAATTTCGCGCAAAAATCAAGGCGGTGGTCATTGCTCTCACCGCCGAACTGCTGATCAGTAAATCAGGTGCCTGCATGTGGTGCAACAGTGTTTTACTTACAAGATGAGCATCCCCATAGCCACGTTCATTCAGCGGACGGTCGACATCCGGAAGCTCCGTTTGCGCCCAGCTTGATTTTGCATGTCTTACCAGGTATAATTTTTTCATGGTATGCAAAGGTAAGTGTCCGCCTGCAATCCGGGGAGAAAAAATTCATCGATTGTTTACAGGGATTTAGCAATCCCGTAATTCTGCGGGAATATTACGGAGATACTTTTACAGCAAAAAATAAAAGCAATGTCTGTGATTCTCGATCGAACCGCTGTGCTCCCGGGAAAGCTCTTCTTCCGCTCAAAAGATCCTTTCAACAATATTTATCTGAACAAGGGCGCCTATACGGATGCTCTTCATTTTCTCCAGGCCGACCCGGATCCGGATGAAAAAAAGAAAAAAAACGAACGCCGGATTTCCATTTTACAACGCTCGTGGAACATCCTGAATAAATTAATTCACCGCACGTACTTACTCATCTGGTTTTCGCTCTATTTCTGCGTCAGCCTGTTGGGAAAATGGATGCGGTAAGTAAATATGAAAACCCCTGTTTACCGCTTTCCTGCCGGCCATCAAATGCAATTGGGGTCATTTTGAAAAATATTCCAGCTTAAAAAAAACCACCATGAACACACAACCCGACTCCTGGTCCTCTCCGGCTGACACCACAAAAAAATTTCTCTCAAGGCAAATAACGCACCGGTTATCAAGGTTCCTGGACCGTCGAAAATACGAAGCCGTGTACGAAGGCGGGCTCGATGTTTTCAACTCCTCCGGAGAAGTGTCTGATGTGGTAATTTACCAGAAAGAAAATGGATTATTGCCGGTTGTTGCGGTTGAGATTTGCAATAAAGCGGAACTGTCTGAAAAGACCGGAATCGCCCGTCAGCTCATGAATCGTTTTCGGCTAAAAGAGTTTTTCCTCTATACCATGGACGAAAAATGCTGGTACCGCCAATCCGCTTCCTCGTCCGAAAACACCCCCTCTTGCATTTCTGAATCCCTTGCTTTAACTTTTGAAGACACACTGACCCTGCTTCCGGTGAGTATGTAATGCCGATTTGTTTTTTACCTTACCAGCCATCATCCCCCGATGATGGTTTTTTTTATTCATAAATTTCCGGAAAAATTATTCGACTAAAGATTTTGCTGTCCCTGGTGCCAATAGAGTGGCGTGCGGAAAGGTGCGTTCTGTGTGGCGGTAAGTTGTTGACCGGCTGTAGCTGAAAGTTTGAAATAAAATTCTACAATAACCCAATAACTGAATAACTTACGCTCCAATTGCTACGCATCCGTCTTTCCCAACTGAAGCGCTCCTTTGCCGGGCTGCCATTCCTTTACTGGATTATCATCGGCTGCGCAGCAGCATTCCTTTTCTATGGCCTCTACATTAAAATGAATAATTATTCATTTTCTCTCATTGTTACCATTGCAACTCCGCTACTCCTTTGCATACTCCACTTGCTTCGCCGGGATCACCGCTTTTTAAACGTCCTCCGGCCGGATCCCTGGAAGGTCTATCTCACGGAATATTTCTGTTTAACAATCCCTGTTCTCCTGCTCCTTTCCCTGAATCAGCAGTGGGTGCTTTTTCTTGTCGTCCTGGCACTGCCTGCTTTTCTCGTCCTGATCATCACCACACTGCGGTTTCAGTCGGGCCTTCTGCCGCCTTCTCTATTGCCCTTCGCCGCACTCACATCGAAAATTCCGGTACCCGGTTTCGAATGGCGCAGCGGTTTCCGTCGTATGGGTTGGCAACTTGTCGTGTTTTACGGACTGGCGCTGGCGCTGTCTTTCCTTCCTGTTGCCTCCCTCTTTCTGCTTGCCTTTATGACATTCAGTATCGGTGGCTTTTATGCAGATGGGGAATCGCTGGCCATCCTGAATGCAGACTTACTTCCGCCGAAAGCGTTTCTAAAGAAAAAGATTTTCGCTCATTGCCGGTATGCCAGCCTGCTCCTGATTCCTGCACTCCTTGTTTATGTTGTTCAACATCCGGCAGATTGGTATCTGGCGATCATCTCATGGATTGTATACATGATAAGCTTTGTCTTTTTCATTTCACTGAAATATGCGCTCTATCGTCCGGACAAAAAACTGACCGGGGATTCCGTCTGGGTATCAATTCTGTTTGTGGCGACCCTGGTTCCTTTTTTATTTCCAATCCCCTTGTTTATTGCGCTGCGGAATTATGCGCTTGCAAAAATTAATCTGAAAACCTATCTCGATGATTGTTCTTGACCGCCTTAATGTTGCTTATGGCACACATATCGTACTGCAATCACTGAACTGGAAACTGGAAGAAGGCAGGGTGCACGGACTGGTTGGTCTGAACGGCTCCGGGAAAACCACGTTGTTGAATACACTGTATGGATTTGTGAGGCCCTCAACGGGTTCGTTACGTCGTAACGATCTTGCCTTGTCGCGTAAAGACATCGCTTTCCTCGAAACACAGAACTATTTTTATCCCCTGATCACCGGACGGGAATACTTGTCCATATTTTCTTCCGGTAAAAAAGAGTTTGTACTGGATAACTGGAACGCAATTTTCAGCTTGCCGCTGGACGATCTGATCGAAACATATTCCACGGGTATGAAGAAAAAATTGGCCTTGCTGTCTGTATTTAAGCTCAACCGCGACATTTATCTTCTCGATGAGCCGTACAACGGCCTTGACCTCGAATCAACAACTGTATTAAAATTGCTCCTGGACGAATACCGCAAAGAAGGAAAAACAGTTATCGTCACATCGCATGTTTATGAAACGCTGGCGTCGGTTTGTGACCAGATTCACCACCTGGAAAACGGAGTCATTGCCGGAACTTACGAAAAGGGCACCTTCAATTCCCTCGGCTCATTGTTGATCCGAACCGTTGAGGAACGCTCGGCAACGATGATAAAAAAGATCTTCTCCTGATGCATCGGTA
Source organism: Bacteroidia bacterium (assembly GCA_035438225.1). GTDB lineage: Bacteria > Bacteroidota > Bacteroidia > AKYH767-A > 2013-40CM-41-45 > JADKJP01. The sequence goes on along the minus strand of DAORHY010000004.1, from coordinate 7,633 downwards.
CTTCCCGGCCAAACAGTTTTTCGAATAAAAATGAATGAATGCGATATTTGACTGGGCGATGCCGCTGATTCCATTTCGTGAACCGATTAAGGGAGAAGGCACATTTTCCTGAAATTAATTTAACTTGTTTGAGAGGTGTTGTTTTTTCAACAAATGGACGAATAAACGCGAGGGAATCCTGGTAAAAATAAAAAAAACCTCCCCGGCGTTCATAAGCTTTTGTGTCCCTTATTTGCTCTTTAGTAGTTTCAGTGTATTTTCATCCTCCGGATTATAGTGAACGAAAACAACACAAAAACAGACCTTGAACTGGTCGCCATGTACAAACAAGGCGATAAAAATGCATTGGGTGTATTATTCAAGCGCTACACACATCAGCTTTATGGTGTTTGTCTCAAGTACCTGAAGGATGCGGATGAATCAAAAGATGCCGTGATGAACATCTTTGAAAAGCTCCAAAGCGACTTGTTTAAGCACGAAATCACATTTTTCAAGTCCTGGCTGCATACGGTGACACGCAATCATTGCCTGATGATATTGCGGAGCCGGAAAGGAATTTTTCATCAAACAATGGACGATGATGTGTCCGGTCTCCGGGTTGTGGAAATGCAGGCTGTTTGGCATCCCGATGACGCCGTTGACAAAGAAACTACTTATAAAAACCTTGAAGAGGCTATAAAAAAACTGAAGGAAGAGCAACGTATTTGCATTGAGTTGTTTTACCTTCAGGAAAAATCCTACAAAGAGGTCTCGGACCTGACGGGTCTTTCCCTGCTGAACGTAAAAAGCCACATTCAAAACGGAAAAAGAAATTTAAAAATCATTCTCGAACGAAGCCATGGACAATAAGCTTCATACTCTTCTGGATTCCGGACCCTGTCCCGACCATGCAACACTGGTTCGTTATGCGCGCGGCTTCTCCTCAGCAGAAGAGGCGCGCACCGTAGAGCTTCATCTTGCCGGTTGTCCGTTCTGTTCAGATGCCGTTGACGGGTTAATGATGATGGACACAGAAACCGATTTGACCGCTGACATCGCCGCATTGAATATGCAGATTGATTCTGCGGCAACTGCCCGTGTGCCAAAGATTGCTCCGATTCGGCCTTACTTGAGAATTGCGGCTTCCCTGGCCCTTCTCTTCGTTTCCATTGGTGCGCTGTATTTTTTTCTTCGTTCCGAAAAACAAACCGAGTCTGAAAATGCGCTTGCGAATGCCGTAACAAAAATGGACTCTGTCGTACCAAAAATTGTTCCTGCCATGACCGAAAGTGATCAGGAGGTGCACACACAAGCCCCGTCAAATAACCTGCCCCATTCACCAGAACAAAATTCTCCGGGCGAATCCGTCCGCACAACACTTGGGAAAAAAGCCCTCCCCTCTCCACCCTTTGTTGGTCAACCGATTGAACGTGAGCGTAAGGATGCCGCTTTGGATAAACCCGTAAACAAAATACGTGATATTGCAGATGCAAGAAACCTTGCGGAACCAATTCAGGGTGTACCCGGCTCAAAAAGACCATCCGCTGCTGCAAGTGAAATTTCCGGCGCAGACGAGGCTGTCAGTCTGCAGGAAGACAATCACACCGATTCGAAAACACCCGCCCCGTCTGTTGCGGGTTCCACGTCGACCACCGCGAATGAATTAAAAGACATTGATGACGTGAAAGAGAAAAAGTCTGCCGGTTATAAAAAAGAGGAAACGTTAAGCAATGACAGTAGAAAATATACTGCCGTTTCTGCTACCAGCGCACAGACAAAAAGTATACGGGAGGAAATGTTCGGCGATGCAGTAAAGATGTATGATCAGGGAAAATATTCACGTGCGCTTTCCTTGTTTAATTCAATTGCGAAAAGCGATTCTCTTCGCGCGGATGAGGCAAACTGGTTTCAGGCGCTGATTTACATCAGGCTTCACAAACCCGAAAAAGCACGCCCGCTTCTCGAAGCACTTTCCTCCAAAACCTCCCCGCGTAAGCAAAGTGCCGATTCCCTCTTGAAAACACTGGACTAATTTTTCTGTATTTAACTACGACTGCGGTCACGCGAGTCGGAGAAAAACCGGTGCCCGGGGCCGGTCTACAAAGGCCAGAAGTACGGAATGAGCAGCATGAGCAATGCCATCAGTAAAATGGTCAGCAAACCGCCCGCTTTAAAAAAATCCACAAACCGATATTTCCCGGGTCCATACACTAGAATACAGGAGGGCTCGAACGGGGTAACGAGGGATACCGATGCGCTCAACATCACAGCAATTGCAAAGGTCCTGGGATTTACATCAAGCTGCCTGGCCGTCTCAATTGCAATCGGTAACACCACCAATGCCGCAGCCGCATTCGACATCGGCTGAGTGAGAAAAACAGTTAGTATAATAAAACCCGCCATGATCGCAAGAGTGCCAAATGGCCCCATGACATTCACAATGTTCTGCGACATCCATTCTGCGGTACCGGATTTCGTCATCGCAGTTCCAAATGCAGACATCCCGCCGATCATCACCAGAAGCTTCCAGTCAATTGTTTCATAAGCACGTTCAATACTCACCGCTTTCAACAATACCACAATCAGTACGCCCAGGATCAGAGCGGCCGACAAAGGAACAATGCCGCACGAGCCCAGAACGATGGAGGCAATAAAAATCGCCAATGTTGTAAATCCCTTTCTTCGTTTGTACAACAATGGCTGAAAATCGTCCAGTATGGCCATGTCGCGGGATGTTTTGAAATAATTTATTCTTTCTACCGGACCCTGCACCAGGAGTATGTCTCCAACACGAAGAATTACACTCCCCAGCTTTTCCCTCAAAGACTGCCCTGACCGGTTAATGGCAACGACCACGAGCCCGTACTTCTGTCGGAAGTTTGAGTTCTTCAGGCTGTTATTAACGAATTCGGCCTGCGGCGTCACAAGCACCTCCGCTAATTTTATACGGTCGCTTTGCAAAGAAAAATCAAGCAGCCCGTCCGCACGGATGTCGATACCTTCGGTCTCTTTTACTGCGATCAGGTCATCAAGCTTTCCTTCCACGATGAGGATGTCTCCCTCCTCTATGAATGTAGAATCATTGGGAAGAAAATTATTTCCATGCCGGATCACGTTTAAAATCCGAAACCCCATTTTACTGAGATTGGATTGAAAAACTCCCTTTCCGATAAGGGGAGAATTCTCTGCAATGACAATTTCGCTGACATACGCGCGCAAACCAAATTCCGCCTCAAGACTTTCGTCTTTGTTGTCGGGCAAGGTTCGTTTTCCAATCACCGCCATGTACACCAGCCCCACTGCAAACAATGCAAGACCGATGGGCAGGATTTCGAACATCCGTATTGGTGTCATGCCGGTTTTTTCCAGGTATCCGCTGACGGCTATATTTGTGGATGTGCCAATGAGCGTACAGGTCCCTCCGAGAATGGATGCATACGCCACCGGGATCAGCACCTTTGACGGACTAAGCTTCATGCTTCTTGCGACAGCAATAACCGGAGCCAGGAAAATTGCAGTCACTGTTGTATTGTTCATGAAAGCCGAAGTTATTCCAACCGCAAGCATGACATATACAATGATGTAAGCAGGATTTGATTTCGCAAGCGACAGTAGCCTGGAGCCAATCAGGTCAAGCACACCGGTTTGCTGTAAGGCTCCGCTGATTACGAATATCGAAGCAAGAATAACAATGAAGTCGCTCCCAAATCCCGCAAACGCTTCTTGGGGTGTGATGATTTTTGTTGCCATTAAAACAAATAGCACACCCATCGTGACAACGTCCACCGAAAATTTTTCCGTTGAAAAAAGAATTACTGCGAGGACCAGGAGTCCTATGACAATTGCAATCTCCATTGTTCACGAAGATATCCGGATGATGAAAAAGACGAGTACTGCCAGATGAAGGAATAAACGAATTTACGCTTAGTAATGTAGAATAAAAAATAAAGAAGAAATTAAAATAAACATCCACAAAACTACCCCCTGTAATAAAGGACGTACCCCCACTTTTCGAATTGTGTTGAGTGAAATTCCGGCTCCGATCAGAAAAAGTGTGATGCTGAACGCGATTTTTGAAATTTTTACTATCCAGGCTGAAATTTCCTGGGGAATATGTGTGTAGGTATTAACGAGGGAGGCAATTATGAAAAAGAGTATAAACCATGGAAGCGATGCGGCAGTACTTTGTTTTTTAAAAACAAGCGAGGTTAGCAATGCCAATGGTACAATCCAAAGCGCCCTCGCCAGCTTTACTGTTGTCGCAACCATAAGGGCTTCATTTCCATAGTTTGCAGCGGCGCCTACAACCGAACTCGTATCGTGAATCGCTATCGCAGCCCAGACGCCGAATTGTTGTTGTGTCAGTCCGAAATACAAACCGATGGGGGGAAAAATAAACAACGCAATTGCATTCAGGATAAAAACTGTTCCAATTGAAACAGAAATGTCCTTTTCGTCCGCCCGCACAACCTGGCTTACTGCTGCAATCGCACTTCCTCCACAAATCGCTGTGCCCACAGAGATAAGATACGAAATAATTCTTTCCACCTTGAATATTCTTCCAAGGAGAAATCCAAAACCCATTGCAGCAGAAATCGTGAGGACCGTAAATACGAAACCGTCTTTTCCGGCCTCCACAACCTTGGTAAAGTTCATCCCAAAACCAAGGCCGACAATGGCTCCCTGCAACAAATATTTAGTGACGACTTTGGATTGTTTCGGGAAGGGATTTCCAAAAACAATCCCAACCACAAGGCCGAGCATCAATGCATAACTCGCTGACAAAAAAAACACAATAATCATTGCTAGCACAGCCCAAAATACCGGTTTTGCAGCTACCTCCCTGGTCCATTTTATTTCTTCCGACATCTTTGTGCGAACAAATTACTGCCCGAATATCGCACATTTTCACCTCTTTTCCGCTACTCTTCTTTTTCCTATATTTGAATGCTCTACTCCTTTATCAATGTACGTACAACAACTCTACACAAATTGCCTTGCGGAGGCAGCATATTATATAGAATCTAATGGGGAAGCCGCAATCGTTGACCCTATTCGAGAAATTGAGCCGTATCTGGAAATGGCCCGTCAACGGGGCACGAAAATTAAATACGTTTTCGAAACTCATTTTCATGCTGATTTTGTTTCCGGACACATCGACCTGGCAAAACAAACCGGTGCAACAATTATTTTTGGTCCACTGGCAGATACCCATTACGAAACCTACACGGCAAAAGACGGGGAAGAGTTTAAGCTTGGCAATATTACACTCCGCGCAATTCATACTCCCGGCCATACCCCGGAATCTACCTGTTATTTATTACTCGATGAAAGTTTTCAGGAATATTGCCTGTTCTCAGGAGACACCCTTTTTGTAGGAGATGTCGGTCGGCCGGATTTGCTTGACGGTAAAATGAGCAAAGAAGAACTTGCCGGGATGATGTATGAATCATTGAACAATAAAATAAAAAAGCTTCCGGAAGAAGTAATTGTATATCCGGCACACGGCCCCGGATCTTCTTGTGGAAAAAATCTGGGAAAAGAAACCTGGAGCACTATCGGGCACCAAAAAAAGACAAACTATGCTTTGCGTGAAATGCGCAAAGAAGAATTTATCAAAGAAGTTACCGAAGGGCTTGTTGCCCCTCCTGCATATTTTTTCAGTGATGCAAAAATCAACAAACAGGGATATGAGGCCATTGATGAGGTAATGAAGAAAAACCTTCTTCCGCTAACGGTAGATGCTGTTGAAATGGAAAATCAAAACGGCGCCCTTGTTCTTGACACCCGAAATCCCGAAGAGTTTGAAACGGGTTTCATTCCCGGTGCCATTAATATAGGCCTGAACGGCATGTTTGCTGTTTGGGTGGGTACAGTAGTGGATATACACAAATCACTGGTATTGGTCTGTGACACAGGAAAAGAAGAAGAGGCTGTTCTTCGGTTGGCCCGCGTCGGGTATGAAAATGTCCGCGGATATCTCGATGGTGGAATCGCTTCCTGGAAAAAGGCCGGTAAAAAACTGGACACTGTTACTTCGGTCACACCAAAAGAATTTGCGGAACACGTGAAGTCCGGCGCTGCCGTTTTAGATGTTCGAAAAACTTCTGAGGCCGAATCCGGCTACGTCAAAGGCGCTGCGATACTGCCCCTGGCCGAATTGAAAGATAATTTATCGTCCCTGCCAAAAAACCAACCTTTATACATCCATTGCGCCGGCGGATACAGGTCCATGATTGCCGCTTCGATGATGAAGGCAAACGGCTATTCAAAGGTCATAAATGTTTACGGTGGCTGGGGTATGATTAAAGAAGAAGATGTTCCCGTGTCCACAGGTGTGGTGGTGCTAAATTCTTAATGTTTTTTCGAGTGCCGGCGCTTAGAAAGCAAAGCAATCCTCTGCATTCTATGCGCCTTTGCGCAAAAACGATTTGCTCTTCCATGGAAATAAATCAGCTAATCGGGCAACACCCGCTCCTTCTCCTTGACTTTCATGCCACCTGGTGTGAGCCCTGCAAATGGGCAGAACCGGTCATCGATGTTGTGTTGAATCATTTCGAACAGAAAATTCCGCTGTTGAAAATCGATATTGACAAGCACCCCGACATTGCTAAACGTTTTCATGTGCTGAGTGTTCCCACCTTTGTCTTAATGAAAAACAGTTTGGAAATCTGGCGGATGCGCGGATTCGATATCGCACCGAAAATGATACGGGCGATTGAGGAAAAGCTGGACTCGTGAGGGTTTCAATTCGCGCAAAGGCGCAAAGCCCGCAACCAAATTGTTCTGCGAACCTTGCGCCTTTGCGCGAAATAAAACAATCTTCTACCGAAGCGTGTATGACCCGGCTCCGCTCAGGGAACCGTCTATGTACACTTCAATCAGGTAGGTTCCTGCAGGGAACATCTTGTCCTGCTGCTCTTCGTAGTTCATGCAAACATTCTGTTTCGCACCGGTATAACTGATCGTGGTGGTCGCCGCATACATGATCTCTTCGCCCGAAGCCGTTTTAAACGTATTGGAACCGGTACTGCGATTGCCAACAGCCTTTCCTCCGGGCTCTGTGATCTTCAGGTAAACTGTTTTGTCGCCCTGCTTGGCAATCTTGTTGTCCAGAACATCGAAACAAACTGACAATTTGTGTGTACGTTTTCCCATTGCGGTTTCGACAAATTTTCCCGATGCTTTGCGCTTGAAGGACTGGACCTTGATATATTCTGTCTTCAAGACGGATGCCGTTGCAACGGTGGTCTCCAGATTTTTAGAAAGTGATTCCACGTTGCTGGTGAGCTGTTCTTTCTCAGTAACCAGCTGTTTGTTTGCCATCAACAAGGAGTCGATGCGCCCCAGGTATTCATCCCTCAGCAACTGAAGGTCCGCAAGCTGCTGCTTGAGCTTCGTGTTGAGGGCTGCCATATTCTTCTCGCGGGAATTTATGTCCTTGATCTTCTTTGCCTGTTCTTCGATCTTTGCCTGTGCCTCGTTCAGTAAGCTGTCGAGGTTGGCCGAAATACCGCGGTATTTCTCAAGTTCTGCCTTGGTGTCTGACAGCTCTTTCTCAACGTTTACGCGCTCAACCACCAACGTGTCCACCTTTTGTTCATATGTGTTGGTCGTTGTGGTGTGATTGCGCCACTGATAAATGTTCATGACG
>DAORHY010000003.1:0-36609 GCA_035438225.1 Bacteroidia bacterium | reverse complement strand
ACGGGAACAGTAACCTCCAATACAGCTGCGATTTCCTGGAATACTCTGGTGACTGCAGATAGTTTCCAGGTTCGCTACAATGTAAAAAACACAACGAATTATGTTTGGATAAAAGTTCCCGGCTCGGCACACAGCACAACGCTGACGAATTTACTTCCGAATACACAATACGATTGGTCTGTGCGCTGCATTTGTGCAAGCAACCCTTCACAGGCATACAGCACAGCGGTATCCTTTACAACCCTTTCTTCCAGTTGCGGGACGGCTGATGTATATTATTTTTCCTCAACATCAATCACATCCAACAGTGCAACCGTAGGCTGGCGGGCAGTAACGGGTGCCGTAAGTTATAATATCCGGTATGCCGTGCGTTATTCCGGAAACTGGATCACCGTTTCTTCTACGACTGTTTCCAAAGCGCTCAGCAACCTGGTTTCTTCTACCTGGTATGAATTCCAGGTTCAATCGGTATGTTCCTCCGGAGCAGGGAGCTGGTCATCTTCAGGTATATTCCAGACACTTTCGGGAGTACTCACTGTCAGCAGAGGGCCCTACCTTCAATTGTCGACGACCAACAGCATTTACATTCGCTGGCGAACGAATAATGCCAGTGATACAAAAGTGAAATACGGCACAAGTTCCAGCAACCTGAATCTGGCAGTTTCAAATTCTGTTCAGACAACAGAACATATTATTCAGGTAACCGGTCTTGCAGCCAATACCAAATACTATTATTCCGTTGGTTCTACTACAACTACTTTGCAGGGGGATACCGGAAATTATTTTATCACCAACCCGGCTGTTGGTTCAACAGGACGGGTCCGTATCTGGGCCTTTGGTGATTTTGGTGTTGCCAGCAATGCACAAAAACAGGTTCGCGATGCATACCGGAATTATTCCGGAAACACGCACACCAATGTCTGGCTCTGGTTGGGTGACAATGCCTATAGCGATGGCACGGATACAGAGTACCAGAATAATGTATTCAATATGTATCCCTATCAGTTCAAAAAGTTTGTGGTTTGGCCCACTTCCGGAAATCACGACTTGCATACTGCGAATGCTACCAACCAGACAGGTCCTTACTTCGATAATTTTACCATGCCGAAAAATGCCGAAGCAGGAGGATTGGCATCCGGAACGGAAGCATACTATTCCTTCAATTACGCCAACATTCATTTCATTTCGCTGGAATCCTATGATGCATCGTTTCGGTCCACCACAGGAGCAATGGCTACCTGGCTGACTAATGATTTGAATGCGAATACGCAGCGCTGGACCATTGTGTATTTCCACCATCCTCCGTATTCAAAAGGATCGCACAATTCGGACACGGAGACAGAATTGATCCAAATGCGCACGAACATAATGCCAATACTGGAAGCAAAAAAAGTTGACCTCGTAATGGCAGGCCACAGTCACTCGTACGAACGCTCCATGTTGATTCGCGGCCATTATGGACTGGAGAGCACATTCAATGCATCCACGATGGCAGTAAGTTCCGGTAGCGGAATTTATCCGAGTTCCTATACAAAATCAGCTCCGAATTATTACGGAACGGTATATCTTGTTTGTGGTGTCGGTGGTCAGGTGGGTACAACCACAGCAGGCTATCCGCACAATGCCATGTACACTTCCTCCATTGCCAACTATGGAAGCATGGTGATTGATGTTCAGGGGGACCGCCTGGATACAAAATTTCTCACGTCTACAGGCAGCATCTGGGATCAGTTTACAATCCAGAAAACCGGAACACCCTCTCTGTCTTTACGCAACGGAAATGAAATGGATCAGAATGTTCCTGTTGCCGATCCGATGTCTGTTTACCCGAACCCGGTTCACGACTATCTGACAATAGAATACAATTTGGACAAACCATCAAAGGTCCAGGTGGATGTGATGGATTTGTCGGGCAGAAAAGTGTACCAGGTTGCTGATGAGATGGAGCAGCCGGAAGGCCGCAACCAGGTTCATTTCCCGATACGCGATGCCAATTTACCAAAGGGAATTTATATCATTCGTTTGATCACCGGCGATGATGTGAGATCCCAAAGAGTTGTTGTTGACTGATCCGCAAGTATGCCAATAAAAAAACGCTCCGGAATTTCCGGGGCGTTTTTTATTTCAAAGGAGACTGCAGCGGCGAAATAATTATTTCGGAACAATCTTTAATTCTTTGAATCCGGTTTGAGGATCTGTCTCCCGGCGATAAAATACATCTTCCAGCTCGAGGATAACTAATTCTGCAGTCGTGCGAACGATCGCACCTTCCTTCAAATGTCCGCCACTGGCTTTGCCTTCCGTATCGGTTATTGTTATATGGAAATGAGATCCCTCTTTGGAAAATGTCCCCGTGAGTGATGTAATTTCCAGTGGCCCGGGGATAGAATCTGTTTGTTCTCTTCCTGCGAACCGGATGGCTGCAACTGTCAGGCTGCCGACACAAGTAACCACTGCAGCGGCATCCAGTTTTTTTTCGGCAGCAAAGGAATCGAGGGAATGTTTTAGGTCATTTCCCGGACCGAGGCGAAGAGAGTGAAACTTCATTTTTTGACAAAATACAAGGTTGATTGAACGAAGCTCGTTAATTTATTTGGAATGATTATAAATAATAGCCGAGAAAGTACCGAAGGTGAAGGACAACAATTTTCCCGAATAAATTAGCCCGCTCTTCTTGATTTTTACGACGCTGCATTGTTCCGGTTCTTGACTATCAAAAAAAAAAAAGTTTTTTTTGAAGAAGAAATTCTGGAGCATGAATGAAATTAATGGATTTCAGAAGTTAACATGATGAATGCATGCCTCAGTATTGGTATGTACATAGTATCTTCACAGCAAAATCAATGGATTGCCTCACTCCTTATTGCACAGGATTGTCGCAGTTAAATTAACATCATTTCCCTCTGATTAAGGGAAGTATTTAATTAATAATTTAAAATCAAAAACCATGATTAAAAAATTACTATTTAGTTTATTGCCGCTTGCATGTATCGCTCTTCTGACCAGTGAGCAAATGAGCGACAATGGGAAAGCCGGGAGGACAGGTGCCCCTGGCGAAACAACCTGTATTGGTTGCCACGATGATTTTGTCGAAGGTGCCGGAGGCGGTTCAATAGCATTTCTGGTTGGAGGAATGCCTTCTTTTCAGTACACGCCGGGGGTCACTTACAACATGAGTGTAACGGTTGCGCGCTCAGGAAATCACCTTTTTGGTGTGGGCATTGAGGCACTGACAAGCGGAAATCAGAATGCCGGTACGTTAAATATTACCAATGCAGCATCGACTCAAATTAAAAGTGCAACGGTGAGCGGAGTTTCACGGCGAAATGTTGTACACCAGCTAAATGGAGGTGACACAGCCAATGCGAAAATCTTCAATTTCAGCTGGACCGCTCCGGTTGCAGGAACGGGAGATGTGACGGTGTATTTTTCCGGTATTGCATCCAATGCTGACGGAGATGAGCATGTTGGCGATTATGTATACAGTTCTTCTCAGCTTCTCACAGAAGCAGGATGTGCAACACCAGCTCAACCCGGGACAATTACAGGTAACACTACTGCTTGTTCAGGCGCTTCTGTCAATTACTCAATTGCAGCTGTTTCCGGTGCTACGGATTATTCCTGGACTTTACCGGTAGTCTGGACCGGAACCAGTACATCGACATCGATTACGGCTGTCGCCGGCAGTTCAGCGGGTACTATTTCTGTGACCGCAAACAATGCCTGCGGAAGCAGCACTGCCAGAACACTTGCTGTTAACACCACAGCAGTTACCGGTACAGCGACTGCAACTGACGTAACCTGTAACGGAGCCAACAACGGTTCAGCAACTGTTGTTGCCGGAGGAGGAACAGGTCCTTATACATATGCATGGTCGCCATCCGGCGGAACGGCCGCTACAGCATCGAATCTTGGCGGAGGAACTTATACTGTTACAATTACGGATGCCGGAAGTTGTACACACACTTCTTCCGTTTCTGTTTTTGAACCCCCTGTACTCTCCGCTACCACTTCTTCTACAGATGCGAGTTGCGGAAACCTGAATGGTACTGTTACGGTCATCCCTGCAGGAGGTGTTTCGCCATATACTTATGCCTGGAATACTGCTCCATCCCAAACAAGTGCAACTGCGACAGGACTTGGTGCCGGTAATTATGATGTTACTGTTACAGATGCTTACGGTTGTACACTCACTGCCAGCGCAAACGTGAATCAATCCGCTTCCCTTTCTGCGACAGTCACACAAACGGATGTTACCTGTTTCGGAGCAAATGATGGAAGTGCAACCGCTGTTGTGAACGGAGGAACTGGCCCTTATACTTATGCATGGTCGCCTTCCGGCGGTAGCGGAGCAACAGCAGCAAACCTTGCCGGCGGAACGTATGATGTTACGATCACGGATGGTGGAGGGTGTACTTTTACTACGCAGATTGTGATCCTCGAACCTTCAGAACTGATTGCCGATGCCGGTACAACAGTTTCAGGTTGCGAAGGAGTTGGTATTACAATTGGAGGATCTCCAACAGCAAGTGGAGGAACGGCTCCTTATACTTATTTATGGGATCCTGCAGCAGGCCTGAATTCTGCAGGTGATGCAAACCCTGTAGCCACACTCACTGCCACCACGGATTTCACCGTTACCATTACAGATGCGAATGGCTGTTTTGTACAGGCCACAACAACCGTTGGTATCAATGCACTGCCTACACCGGTGATTACGGTCAACGGTAGTATGTTGTCGACCTCCGGTGGCGTTTCTTACCAATGGTATGTGAATGGAAATCTTATCCCTGGCGCCGTGAATCCGGATTGGGATCCGCTTGTAATTGGTGATTATACTGTTGCCGTAACGGACGCTGGCGGATGCGTGGGAATTTCTCCCCCATATACAGTTACCACCGTAGGCATTACTGCCCTGAATTCCGGAAATGCCATTGTCATTTATCCGAATCCGGCTTCTCAGATGATACACCTTAAGACTGCTTCCGGTTATTCCGGATCATCAGTACGCATTTTAGATATAACAGGACAGGAAGTATTCCAGACCATTGTCTCTGAACAAGACCAGGTCATATCCCTCTCTGCTTTCGCAAAAGGAATGTACACACTTGTGCTGGATAACGGGACAGAGAAAAAGATGGCCCGTTTTGCTGTTAGTAAATAATTTAGAACAGATCCAATTAGACCGGCGGGGAAAAGGAACATTGTTTCTTTTCCCCGCCGGTTTTTTATCAGGGATGCGACTTTCCTGTTCTTCCTTAAGTTTGCAAACCTGAAGCCGTGGCACAATCGGATCGGCAACCGGTTTTCAACCATTTTTTTTTGCAAGCCTTTTTGGATTTCGAATTGATGATAACCTGAATAAAAAATTTATCCAGGCAACGGGACGGAAGAATAATTAGCCCGGATGCAACAGGTGATTAAGTAGTCAATAATTCGAACAGGAATTTTTCTTAATTTTTTTCTAAACCCTACATTTTTTAACATTTCAATCCTTTAAAATGCCTGTCCATGGCTGATTTCACCAAGCAAAACTCTGCTTTCGCCCAATTGACGCGGATTTAACATAAAATACCATCTGAAAGGCTTGATTTTATTGTATTTTTGCAAAAATTATGATTCTGGATTTTACATTAAGAAAACTGTAAGATATCGATGAATTATTGATTATCGTTTTGGAATTTTTACCGTTTGATAGAAACTTAAAGTTATGCAATTGAAAAAAAATCTTACTCTTTTGATGTTGTTTTTCCTGATTCTGGATCTGAATAATCTGCAGGGACAGGACAATCCAGTTGTTGATAAGGATTTGAAAAACAAAGAACTATTACTCCGCATGCCATTGTTGTCCGATAAAACGGCAGGTATTGTTGAAAACGCATTGCGTTCTATGAATGGGATTCAAAGTGTTGAAGCCTGTTATGAAGTTGGAACCATGATTGTCTCGTATCGTCAGGATATCATCACTGATGAAAACACCATTGTAGAAAAGATCCGTCAACTGGAGATTAATACTTCGGTGGAACCCCTGACAACACGCGACATCCCGTTGATCAGGAAAAAATATATTGTAATACTACTGAGCTCAGCTATTCATAAATAATGAAAGGTATATGACCCAATAACCAACGCACACCCATTCCTTACACCTGACCCCCATGAAATCATTGAAATATTTTCTCTCATTCTACACTATTGTCTTCTTTTTTCTGACGGAAAAATCATTCGCACAATCGAATAATCTTTGTCCGCAAACAGGAGTGCCGACCCTGACAGTTAACCCATGCAATGGTGCTACAAATTACAATGTTGATGAATTTTGGACGGTTGACAATACGGCCAATGTTTCCAACGTAACCACTTGTGTAAGCGCAGTAAACAACAGGCGTGATGGGTGGTTCAGGTTTGTGGCAACGGCTACAACAACATCAATCGTTGCTACCGTTCAGGCCTCGCGGAATGTAGCATTAGCGGTTTATACCGGCGCATGCGGTTCCATGACAGAGCAGGGCTGTGTGAATGCAGGAGGAAATGGAGTAACCGAAACGCTTACGTTTGCAACAGTTATCGGAACAACCTACTATATCCGTGTAATCCGTTTCAATTCAGGAACCACGTCGAATGACATGACCGGTACGATTGATGTTGTGACCAGTGTCACAAATGATAATTGTGCGACGGCAACTTCGCTGACTCCGGGTGTGGTAGGAGCTGCTTGTTCACCGGTTTGCACCGGAGTGTTCGGAGCGACGGCATCTGCTCCTGCCACGGGTTGTTCGGGTACAGCGAATGATGATGTATGGTTTTCTTTTACGGCTACCCAGATTTCACATGTCATTACCGTGGACGGGGCAAATGATTTTAATGCGGTTGTCGAATTGCTGGGTGGCAGTTGTGGATCGTTAACCAACCTTGCCTGTTCAGACCTGACAGGAGATGGAGGAGTGGAAAATTTAACGTTTAATAACCTTGTTGCCGGGAATACATATTTCGTCAGGATTTATGATTACGATGCCGGCGTACCCGGTGACTATGAATTCAGTATTTGTATTGCAACCCCGGTCATCCCGACGTGTCCTGCAGGACTCGGCGGAGGGGTTGTGAATATTGCAGCCCTGCCTTATTCATCCAGTGGCCGCACTACTCTGGGCAAAGGAAATGATATCACCGCTACCAATGCACTGGTTTGCGGTAACAGCAATTATTACCAGGGATTGGATGAAGTGTTTATTTTTACTCCCGCTGTAAGTGGAAACATGTCGATTTCCGTCACCAGCGGTGGGACAAATGTTGGCATCATGCTCTACGATGGATGCCCGTTCATCGGCCAGGGAAGTTCATGCGTGGACTATTCACAAAGCAACTCCGGCAATCAATTTTTGTGCGCCAATGTGATTGCAGGAAATACCTATTATCTGGTTGTCGACCGTAACGGAACCGGAAGCCTCAACAATTACACAATCAATATCTCTGCACCTTCTCCGGGAGGAGCGCCGGGTTCCACGTGTGCAAATGCCGTGATTGTTGCATCCTTGCCCTATTCTGTCACGAACCAAACCACGCAATGTAAGGGAAACGATTATACGAATGCAAGTACAGGATCCTGTACTTCCTTGTATGAAAGCGGGGAGGACATGGTTTTTTCATATACTGCTGCCGGAAGTGAATGTATACGAATTTCATTAAGCAATACATCGTCAAGCCAGGCAGGATTTCTGTTGTATGAAAATTGTCCGGGAAGTGCCGGAGCAAATTGTCTTGGGTATGTCGGTGGCGGCAATGTTGCCGGGAATTTTTCTTTACCGGGAGCCGGCACCTATTACATTATTGTTGATTCCTGGGATCCTCCGAGCTCCGTTAATTTCAGCCTCAGTATTACCGCTGCCGGAGCTACTTCACCAAATGATTATCCCTGCAATGCCATCGTTCTTCCACTTGGAGTGAATACGAATGGTAACAACAGTTGTACCAGCGGTTTGCTTGAACCGGCGGCTCCTTCGTGCTGGACCGGCGGTGAATTAAATACTGTTTGGTATAAGGTAGTACCGACAGGAACCAGTTTAATTATTAAGACATTTTTAGGAACATTGTCCAATACGCAAATTGCCTTGTACCAGGGATCCTGTTTTGGATTGACTCAGGTCGCTCCAACCGGCAGTTCGTGTAACCAGGATATTACGTGCGGATCAAACTCGACCAACAATTCACAAATTGTTGTGAACGGACTTACTGCCGGCCAGACCTATTACATCCGCATCGATGGTGAAAACGATATGACCGGAACTTTTGGAATTCTTGCAGTGGATGGTGCTACAGGATTGCCTTCTGTTTATGGACAGGAATGTGTTTCACCAATACCGGTGTGCCAAAACAGCATTAACGTTGGGAATCCGGGATATTCCGCATTTGGAAATGCTTGTGATTTTTCCAATTTTGTAAATTGCCTGAGTTCCGGTGAGCGCGCTTCGTCGTGGTATACGATCCCGATTGGTGTTGATGGAACTCTTGAATTTGATATTGTTCCGAACGACTGGCTGGGAGCGCCCAGTACCACAAGTACCGACTATGATTTTGCAATTTGGGAAATCGGTGCAAGCGGATTGCAATGCTCTCAACTGGGAACCACAGCCCCAACACGCTGCAATTATAGCGCACTGGGAGTTACCGGAATCAGTGGTACAGGAAATTCTCCGGGAATTTATCCGGGATTTAATGGTGCGTACGAGCCGGCGATCAATGTACTTGCAGGCCAGGTGTATTTACTCGTAGTTAGTAATTACACGAACAGTACATCCGGATTCACTTTAAATTTTTCCAGTGTACCTGATCCTGTCAACTATTCTGCAAGTCCTGGAACGATGACCTGGCTGGGAGGAACAAATACCAGCTGGGGTGTTACCGGTAACTGGGGAGCATGCAACATTCCGAATTGTGCTGTAGATGCTATTGTAAATTCAGCTTCCATTAATCAACCCACAGTATTTGCCAATCAGACAGTGAACAGTATTACTATAAATGCCGGTGCATCACTGACGATTAATCCGAACATTACCTTGTCTGTTTGCGGTGATTTCACCAATAACGGGAGCCTCATCGCACTTCCTGGTTCAACCATAAAATTTGTGGGTTCCGGCACGCAAACGATAAGCGGAAATCTGGTCGGAGTGAATGGATTTGCCAATTTTACAATGGAGAAACCTTCGGGAACACTGTTTCTGAATTCGAATATTACCATAAAAGAAAATGATTCACTGAAAACAGGCTTTTTTGATCCGAATGGAAAAATCATTCGCGTCGGAAAGAATTTATACAATGCAGACGGATCTTCAACACATGTTAGTCCGGCAACCGGCACCACGTATATATTCAATGGAGCCGTGATCCAGAATTTCACCAACATGGGTGATGAGATTACATTTGATAATGTTCAAATGGCCCAGACAGGAGCTTTCTCCTTAATTCTCGGTGCCGGAGCATTTAATAATGTGAATGTGGCTGGTACCCTCACACTCACCAACGGAAAAATAGTAACCGGGGCCAGGCAGGTTGTCGTGCTGAATCCTGCAAATGCAGCAACAACTTCGGGAAATGTAAACAGTTATGTCGAAGGAAATCTCCGTCGTGCATTAAATACTAATGCAACCGGTATTTATGATTTCCCGGTTGGAAATGCGGCGAAAGGATATCAGCTGGCCAGGATGGACTTTACCAGCCCGACACAAATACCGGAAATATCCGCATCCTTCAGTTCCTGGAGCGGTGTTCCCAACGGTCCTGTTTCAAGCGAATGTACATTTGCGGATTATTCACTCAGCCAGGCATTGGACAATGGATTCTGGACACTGAATGCTTCTGCGAACTCGAATACCGGAATCTTCGATATGACACTCTTCAACAGGAGTTATACAAATGCCGCTGCTCCGGGAGGATGGACTGTGATGAAACGGATTCCTTCAGGCTCCGGTCCCTGGATGCTGGACGGGTCCTGCGTTCTTACAAGTGCATTAACCGCCACTCAACGGACCGGAATGCTTGACCTTGGAGATTTTGCCACTGCCCAGAGCAATTCACCTTTACCGATTGAATTGCTTATGTTTGACGCTACCGTAAAATCTCAGGTTGTTCTTTGCACCTGGAAGACTGCTTCGGAAACAAACAATGATTATTTTATCATTGAGAGAAGTACAGACGGGAAACACTTCCAAACCACAGGCATTGTAGACGGCACGGGAACATCAACAGAGATTCACAGCTATTCTTTTCCCGATAAAGAACCATTCAATGGATTGTCTTACTACCGTTTGAAACAAGTAGATTTTGACGGGGCTTTTTCATATTCTGAAATTATTGCGGTAAAAATCAAGGCCGAGAACGGAGATATTCAAATATCCCCGAATCCCGCCAATGATGTTTTGCAGTACAATTTTGAGTTGGATCAACCGGCAAGGGGGATTGTGCAGGTATTGGATGTTCTGGGTAATGTAGTTGTGGAAGAGCAAAAAGATTTTCATGCCGGCATCATTCAGGCTGATCTGCAAATTAAACATCTTGCAAATGGTGTTTATTACCTGAAAATATTTTCAGATGAAATCAGCAGTAAACTGAAATTCATTAAATATTCAAAATGATCAGCCGGTGAAACTCCAGGGCTCCTAATTTCTCCCTGTCTGACGGATGCGTTCCTGTTTTTCAGCACGCAACATTTCCGGATACCCCATTTTTTTTGCCAAAGCATTCATGCTGCGTGCAATTCTGCGTGCTTTGGTTTCAATGGATTTTGCTCCCGCTATCCATTTTGAAAAATAATGCTGATGCGACAAAGACAGGGATTGGAAATGTTCCAGTGCCACAGGATCTTCTGCAAGGCAATCCATAAATTCCTTGTCGAGTTTTCTTTCAGACTGATCAATTTCCAGCTGCACATCCAGAATAGCCCCTTCCCGTTTACCAATACCTTTTCGCAAAGCAGCATTTAGGGCAAGGATGAATTCTCCCTTTCCCATGGGCAGTACCGCAAGGCCTTTCACAGAAAATGTGTCCAGTTTGCCTTTCACACGAAATGATTTTTTATTTCCCGGAGATAATTTTGCAGCGACATCAGCAGGAATGACAATGTAGGTCCAGCCGGTTTTATCACTGTGCTGCCTGAATTTTAATATTGTGGTTTTGTAGCGAACCGGTTTCATTGTCCAATAAAATGAAATACAAGGATTATTTTGCTTTTCATGCAGGAAACTTTGTCTTCGGTTTTTCTTTTTGGATTTTTCGTATCAGGTCCCAAAATTCCTTTCCGTAGCCCACAAAAATCTCCTCCCCTTTATTAATTTTTCTGGTGGCGTCAATAAAACACTTTGTCCCTTCTGTATTGTATTCAGAATTGTTTCTTACTCCGGGAATCCTGGAAAGCCCTTGTGCATCATTCGCAAAACGACCGAGGGCTTTCTTGTAGGGAAGAGCGTTAATGGCAATCCGGTTATTGATCCGGAAGATGTAAGCATTGTGTCCGTCTTCCTTTTTTAAATCTTTCCATGGCTGCAGGCGTCCTTTGTATTCAACAATACGAGTCCCTTTCGGGATATCTACTTTTGTGAAAAGCCCTTTTCCGGCGCCGGGAAGTGTAGATTTTTTTATTGTCAGGTATTTTTCCAGCCAGGCCATCTGTTTTAAATTTCTGCAAATGAAGAGAAAATATTCTTTACCCCGAGATTACAGTAAAATTATACAGCATTTGTTCTCACCCTTACCGGATTCTTTCCAGCGAAAAATGCAAAAGGAAATTGAACAATTATACTATCCTGTCAGAATATTACCGGTTCTGAAATTAAAGAAGGTCTGGTTTGTGATTGTAATTTTAAGGCGGGAATGCAGGATTCAGGATACAACCCAAAGGTAAATCCGTACAATTGCAGCAGCGTTTTAAGATTTAACAGGACTGAATTCATACAGCACTCCCGATATTAACAATTCACATGTTTACATTCTTAGCATTGTTTTTACCGGCGGGTTTATCTGAATTTGAATTTGACTACTTTACGTTCATCAAACGAACCTTTATGTACAGACCATTCTTGATTTTCAGTGTATTGTTATTTATTGCACCTCGTACGGATGCTCAAAATGCAATGCCCAATCCGGGATTTGAAAACTGGACGACGGTTGGCAATTACCAGGATCCGGACAACTGGAATACATTGAATGCATCCACTGCGATTGTCGGGGTATTGACAGCGCAAAAAGCAAGCGGAGCAGATGTACACAGCGGTTCGTATGCAATCAAACTGATCACAAAAAGTGTTTTCGGACAAACGGCGAACGGCCTGGCTACAACGGGGACCATTGATGTGCAGAACCAGACCATCACAGGTGGAATTGCTTATACACTCCGGCCGGATAGTATCAGTGGCTGGTATAAATATACGCCAGCCGGAGGCGACAATGGATTCATTAATTTTATTTTACTCGACAATGCGAACGACACTATCGGTTTTGGGGAATTTACAACACCGGTGGCAATTGTTTCATCGTATACTTATTTTTCTGTACCGATAGTTTATCGGTCGGCAGCTGTTCCGGTGCTGGCCCGGTCTATTCTTTCTTCAAGTGCAGGCTATATTTCAGTGGTCAACAGTACCATGTTTGTTGACGATTTGCAATTGATTTTTAATCCAACTGCGATTGATGAAGTGTCAGGGGAAATGAAAGAGGAGTTGTCATTCGAATACAGGAATGAAGAGCTTTTGGTAAGGACAGCAACAGCGGGTACTGTAAAACTCAATGTATTTAATACAAGCGGGCAGGAAGTTTTTGCCATTGAAATGGAAGGCAGGGAAGTGACAGTGAAATTACCCGGGCTCGCGCACGGTGTCTACCTTGTGCGGCTTTCTTCCTCCTCCGCTTCACATACGGTGAATGGAAAAATTAGTATCAATTGATATTCGATTGTACAGAAGAATGAACTTATTCAATCGGTGCAACAGGTTTTTTCTGCCTGTTGTTTTTATTGTTCTGATCGGTGTATGCTCACGCTCCGGATATGCGCAAAATTTTACCGGGGTAAAAGGAATTGTCCGGAGTGCTGAATATGACGAACTTATTTCCGGTGCCCTGGTCTATACAATAGAAGATCCCCAGCATGCAGTTTCAACGGATGCTGAAGGAAAATATACAATTTCGCTGATTCCCGGAGAGCACACTCTGGTTTGTGCTTTGCTTGGAATGAAGAAAGATACATTCCACGTTCAGATTGCAGAAGGGCAGATCATCTCTCATGATATTGTATTGCAGCCGATTTCCAAAATGCTGGATATGGTAGTTGTATCCGCGGGCAAGTACGAGCAAAAGCTTGAAGAGCTCACCGTTTCAATGGAAATCATCAAGCCGGCTTTGATTGAAAATAAAAACACCACAAACATAAGTACGGTTTTAAACGCTGTGCCGGGTGTAACGATCCTTGACGGGGAACCTCAGATTCGTTCCGGTAGTGGTTTTTCATTTGGCGTAGGAAGCCGTGTGGGAATTCTCATTGATGACATTCCAATATTAATTGGCGATCAGGGAAGGCCGGAATGGTCCTTCATTCCGATCGAGAATGTTGAACAGATTGAAATTGTCAAAGGAGCGGCTTCTGTTTTGTATGGCTCTTCCGCGTTGAGCGGGATTATTCATGTACGAACTACCTATCCAAAAGAGAAGCCGGAAACAAAGGCGGAAATATATTATGGGCAGTACGATGCTCCGGATGTAAGCGGTTCGAAATGGTGGAAAGGATCGGCTCCACAGTATGGATTTTCATTTCTTCATTCGACGAGACTTGGAGTGAAGAAGAACCTTGACTTCACCATCAGCGGAAGGGGTTTGCAGGATCATAATTTTATCGGTCCGGCAAAACCGGTGAAGAGCATTCCGATCCCTGTTGACACCACACAGTCGGATGAAGATGTTGCAACGCGACTGGGTCGTGTGAATTTCGCCTTGCGTTACCGCCCTGAAAAAATCAAAGGACTTGCATTCGGATTAAACGGAAATTTCTTTCAATCGCGTGATAATTTTACATTGATCTGGCTGAATGACAGTTCGGGAATGTACAGTGCATTTCCGGGAACCATGACGGTTTCCGATTCAAAGATGTTTTATATCGATCCATTCGTTACCTATTTTTCTGTGTCAGGAACCAAACATGAACTCCATGGACGGATATTCAGGAACGATGTCAAAAACACGAATAGTCAGTCGAATGCAAGCACCGTATATTTCAGTGAATACCGGATCTCCAAAGAACTGACGAAACTAAAATCCATTCGATTCACAGGAGGACTGGTGGTGAACAGTGTTGTCTCCCAGGCTGAATTATATTCAGCCAGTGGCCATCCTGACAATACAATGAAAAACTATTCCGGCTTCATTCAGTTGGATAAAAAAATCTTTGATGTATTAAGTTTATCAGGTGGGTTTCGCGGAGAGTATTTCTCGATCAATAAAGAGTCGCCTGCTTTCAAACCTGTAGTGCGCGGAGGGTTATCACTCGCCATTTCCAAAGGAACCTTTCTTCGCGCTTCTTACGGTGAAGGATACCGGTATCCTACCATTACAGAGAAATTTATTTTTACAAGTGTGGGCGGAATTTCTGTTTTTTCAAATCCCGGTCTAAAACCGGAATCCAGCCACGGCGCAGAGCTTGGATTAAAACAGGGATTTAAAATCCGGAACGTGTATGGATTTCTGGATGTCGCAGTATTTCAGGAATCGTATTTCAATACAATTGAATATACCTATGCCTTGTGGAGGCCGGATTCAGCCGGTTTCAAATTTGTAAATACCGGCGAAAGCAGGGTACGGGGGTTCGAATTATCTGTCGCGGGCAAAGGGAAATTAAATAAATCCTGGTCATTGACATTTATCGCTGGCTACGCGAATACCCTGCCCCAGGCTTTGGAACGAGATCTGGTTTATGCAGTTGACAATCCCAGTCCCGGATTTACACCAACCCAGCTCAGCTATCTTTCAACCAGTACCGATACTACCGACAATATTTTGAAGTACAGGTTCAGGAAGAACCTGAAAGCAGACCTTGAGATCACCTGGAAATTTCTGAGTTTCGGTATGAGCATGAATTATTACAGTTTCATGCAGAATATCGATAAGGTGTTTTATGATATTGATACGCCATACCGGTTGCCAACGGGAATCAAAAAATACCGTGAAAACCACAACCGGGGAACGACTGTTTATGACGGAAGGATACGGGCGGAAGTGAATACGCACTTTTCCGTAGCTGTGGTAAGTTCAAACATCATGAACTTATCGTATTCTCTCCGGCCTTTAAAAATTGAATCTCCGCGAACCATCCGGGTTCAGATTTGCGCTAAATTTTAACCGGATATTCAGAGTACAAATCTTCGCTGGAATTATTGGTACCTTTGTACAGGCGGGTACATTTCGTTTAGCAGCCTCAAGAATTTGTATACTATTCCATGAGCATTCCAACTTTAATCCTTCTCCGGGGCCTTCCCGGCAGCGGGAAATCAACACTTGCTGAATGCCTGAGTGAAGGAGGGAAATATCCGGTGTTTTCGACGGACCATTATTTCACAAATCCTAAAACCGGAGAATACCAGTTTGTATTTGATCAGAATCATCTGGCTTACCGCGAATGTCAGGAAAAAACAATGCGTGCGATGATGAAGGGAACACCAAAAATAATTGTGGACAATACATTTACCCTTGACTGGGAGATGGAGCCCTATTTTCTACTGGCCAAAGAACATGGTTATCGATTGTTTGTTACAACTGTTGAAAAGTATCATGATCAAAAAAACATCCATCAGGTTACAGAAGAGCAGATACATAAGATGGCTGCGAAGTACAACGTAAAATTGTTCTGAACATTTTTTTAGCTGAATATAAACTATTGTTTTGGTCGGGCTTGGAAAATCTTTTAAGTAAAGGTTTATTTTTTCTACCCCAAAAGGCAATGGGCCGAAGGACCTTTCGCTGATTGGTTGTTGCTATATCCAATGTGCATGCGGCAAGCATCTGCCAATCATTAACATTTTATAACACTTGTACTTAATGATTTGTTATTTTTTAAATGGCCTAAGGCGAATCAGAAATTATCTGTGTTGATTTGCCGGAATCGTATTCAAAAACTTAGTACTTTTCAACCACAAACGACATTTTTATGAAACTCTATTTCCATGCATTTACATCCCTGTTGTTGGTACTGATGGCATGTAACCAATCGCAAAAATCAAATCTGAAACAGGTGGATCAAAGTGCTGCAATCCGAACACTGTTTCACAATTACCAGGAGGCCAGGATGAAAATGAGTCCGCTGGAAGCTACACTTCAGGGAGACAACCGCTACAATCATATTTTGCCTAACGATATCAGTCAATCCTACCGCGAATCCTTAAAAACATTCTATACAAATTTTCTGGATAGCCTTGGAAAATTCAAGCCGGCGGAATTGCCGGAAGAAGATCAATACAGTTACGAAATATTAAACTATGAACTTCAGACCGGATTAAAGAGCCTTGCATTCAAAGATTACCTCATGCCCGTGAATCAATTCAGTTGTATGACTCTGGCGTTCGGTCAACTGGGTACCGGACAGGGAGCCCAACCGTTCAAGACGGTCACGGATTATGAAAACTGGCTGGGCCGGGTAACTGATTTTGCAACCTGGTGCGATACGGCAATTGGAAATATGCGACGCGGTATGCTGGAGGGAATTGTGCAAAACAAAGTGCTCATGGAGCGTGTTCTTCCGCAGTTAAAAGACATGCTGGTGAGCGATGCGAAAAAGAGTATTTTTTATATGCCCATATTAAATATTCCAACGGATTTTTCTGCTGAGGACAAACTGCGCTTAGATTCTTTGTACCGGGTTGCTATTCGCACACAAATACTTCCTTCCTACCAGAAGTTGTATGATTTTATCGCGAAAGAATATATTCCCGGGTGCACTGAAAAAGCCGGAATTGGAAATTTGCCGGGAGGAAAGGAGCTGTATTATTTCCTTGCACACGTTTGGACGACAACGGATCTGACACCGGACTCAATTTTTGAATTGGGACAATCCGAAGTAAAACGATTGCGTGCGGAGATGGAGAAGGTAAAAGATGAAACCGGATACACAGGAAGCCTGAGATCGTTCTTTGAATATTTAAACAAAGACCCGAAATTTTTCCCGTTCCGGACGGAAGCACAGGTACTGGATTCGTTTCGGAATATTCATGAAATGATGAAACCTCAATTGAGCCTTTTGTTTAATTCTGTTCCAAGAACAAAATTTGAAATCCGGCAAACGGAAAAATTCAGGGAAGCCAGTGCCAGCGCTGAGTACAATCAAGGCACGGCAGATGGTTCCCGTCCGGGTATTTTTTACACACCCATTCCGGATCCAAAAAAATTTAACTCCTTTGGAATGGAAGATTTGTTTCTACACGAAGCCATTCCCGGACATCATTACCAGATTTCGCTGGCTCAGGAAAATGATTCCCTCCCGGTTTTCCGGCGTTACCTCATATACGGTGCGTATGTTGAGGGATGGGCATTGTACACAGAGTCTTTGGGTAAGGAACTCGGTTTGTACAAGGATCCTTACCAATATTTCGCTTCGCTCAGTGAAGAAATGCACCGTGCCATCCGCCTGGTTGTGGATGTGGGCATGCATTTGAAGGGATGGACTCGTGAACAGGCGATTGAATATTCCCTGGAAAATGAAGGCGAAAGTGAAGCGGCAATCACTTCCGAGATTGAACGTTACATGGCGTATCCCGGACAAGCCCTTGGTTACAAGATCGGGCAATTGAAGATTCGTGAATTGCGCCATAAAGCAGAGCAGGAACTGGGATCGAAATTCAACATTGCAAAATTTCATGATGCCGTACTCGATAGCGGAGGACTTCCTTTGTCGGTATTGGAACAAAAAATAAACAGGTGGATTGAATCCCAGAAAAAGAGCGTCTAAGGAAAAAAATGAGAATCAGAAAGGGTTTACTCAACCCTGATATTCAGTATTGAGTAAACCCTTTTGTTTTGAAATTTAGTTGCAGGTGCCCAACTTTTATGCTGTTGAGTTTTATCATAGCCGCAGCCTGTAATGCGCTTGTCTATCGTTATTCCTTCTGTCAGTTGAATACAAACAATTTTTATTTATGCGGTTGAGCCTGTTGCATCATTTGTTGAATGTATTTCTGCCGTTCCTCAGGAGTCATGTTTTTCAGCCTTTCACTCATCTCCTTCATTTGTTCAGGGCTCATCATACTGCCGGCTGGTGAAGCCGATTTAGTATAGCCATCCAGGCTGAATAATGAAGCCGGATGTTCACGGCTTTCTGCTTTGACGAGATTGATGATCATTTGATGATTGCTTTGGTCAGTTTTCATCCGTACAGGAAATCCGTCTGCACCTTTTTCCCTCAGTGCTTTGTACATACCCCTGCTGGTGTACTTATTTTCGATGCTCTTGAATTTATCAAAATCAGCAATTTCAGTGGTCGTCCACATTTCCTGCCGGTAGGAAGAGCTTTTACTTTTTACTATACAATGCGTGCAGTTGTAACCGTTTACTTTTTCCTTGCCGATAATTGTAACGTCGTAATCGATTGAATCTGCTGGATCAAATTCTCCCTCTTTTATTTCGATTTCAGTATACGTCTTGTTGGCGGTATTCAACATATAGGATTTACCAGGCGTTTCTTTCAGAAACAACATCACAAAACTCATTTCAACTCCGTTGGCAGATTGCTGCATTGGCGATTTCATCTCCGAGCGCGAGTTCCCATCCTGGTAATACATCGTCATGCTTCCTGCATTGGCATTTTTTTCACTGCTGATGGAATATTCAAGATAGGTTCCTGCTGCATATCCCGAGTATACTGACAACAGCAAGAGAAGTCCGGAAAGAATAATTGAGCGTTTCATGGCTGAATGATTATGAGTTAAATTGAATAGCAGAAATGTATGGCTATGATCAGAGACGGATACAAACATTCCTTTCTTCTGTAAAGAAATTCAACGCTTCAAATCCGCCTTCGCGTCCGACACCCGAACCCTTCATTCCGCCGAACGGTGTACGCAGGTCACGCAACAACCAGCAATTTACCCAGATGATACCGCTTTGAATTTTTGCACTCATACGGTGTGTGCGGCTGAGGTTTTGTGTCCATAAGGTTGCAGCTAATCCATACGTTGTACTGTTCGCATAGTTCAGTACTTCTTCTTCGGTGTCAAACGGAGTAAGTGTAACAACAGGTCCGAAAATTTCCTCCTGGTTTGTCCTACAATCGTACGAAAGTCCTTCGATAACGGTGGGCTCGATAAAATAGCCTCCGCTGTTGGATCCGCCGGGATTTACCGAATTTCCTCCGCAAATAATTTTACCGCCTTCTTCCTGGGCAAGTTGAATATAGGATACTATTTTCTCCTTGTGCGCCGCGGATGCAATGGCCCCGATCCAGTTGTCATCATTCAATGGATCACCGACTTTTAGTTTTTTTGTTTCTTCAACAAAAGCGTTTTTAAATTTATCATAGATTGGACGTTCAATGAAAATCCTGCTGCCGCAAAGGCAAATTTCGCCCTGGTTGGAAAAGGAAGAGCGTACGCTTGTATGAACAGCTTTTTCAAAATCGGCATCAGCAAAAATGATGTTTGGATTTTTTCCTCCCAGTTCCAGTGAGAGTTTCTTAAACATGGGGGCTGCCGTACGCGCAATGATTTCACCCGTCTTTGTTCCACCCGTAAAACTGATCGCCGGAATCTTTGGATGCGAAACGATGGCCATGCCCACTTTGGGTCCGAGCCCGTGCACAATGTTCAGCACACCTTTCGGGAATCCAGTTTCCACGCACAACTCGCTGAGCAGATAAGCTGTCATCGGTGTAATTTCACTTGGCTTGGCAACTACGGTACACCCTGCTGCCAGAGCAGGAGCAATTTTCCAGGTAAATAAATACAATGGAAGGTTCCAGGGAGAAATGCATCCGGCAACACCGACAGGCGTCCGCAGCGTATAATTCAAAGCCATTTCTTCCATGGCGTGCGATTCCGTATGCGTATGCAAAGCAGCAGTAGCATAGAAATGAAAGTTTGCGACGGCCCTCGGAATGTCTACAGATTTTGACAGCCACAATGGTTTTCCCTGGTCCACAGATTCTGCGAGTGCAAAGCGGTCGAGGTTTTTCAGGATCAGGTCGCTCAGCTTCATCAGGAGCCGTGATCTTTTTTCTTTCGGCATTGTTGACCACTCCGGAAATGCAGCTGCTGCGACTTCTGTCGCCAAAGCAACATCGCGTTCATCGGAATCCGGGATCAGACTGTACACTTCTCCTGTTGCAGGGTTGATATTGTCAAGATATTGACCCGACAAGGGTGCATGCATCGCACCGTTGATGTAATTCTGAATTTTTTGCATGTCGTGTGAACTAAACATTTTACGAACTACGGCTGGTTGTTCTTCTTCGAAATTCATTGACGAATTGAATCCTCCTTCTTGTTGTCAATCACAGGAACATTCGAATTCGTGATCCAGATCGATGACCGTGATGATGACAGCTTCATTATTGCAGTCGCCCACAACAACGCGCACACGTTGATTGCCGGTGCTGATTCCCTCCAGGGCATAGGTCGGACAAGGCTTGTCTTTTAAATTACTTTTGCTGTAATTGATTTTGCCGTTTTCAAGTATGTCCTTGATTTCTTTTTCATCAATATTCCTGCAATCCATCCTGCACCGGGCATGATTTGTTAATTTTATTTCATTGTGGCGAAATGCTTTTTCCCGTCTGTCGACAGGGCTGTTGCTGTTGTTTCTCCCGAATAGAAAATAAAGCACGAGCAGGATCACCAGTACGATGAGGGAGATCGGGCCCTGCAAGGAACGAATGGATTTTTTAACAGTCACGGTATGTCAGGATAGAAGGAGGTGCAGGGATTTTGCAATTGTCAGCATGCCGGAATTGAGATTTACAGGCAAGATGTTCTTCCGCCATCCACCGGTACATTGATGCCGGTGATGTAGGCTGCTGCCGGTGAGGCGAGGAAAGCAACAGCATTCGCAATTTCAGAAGCATCTGCAAAACGTTGCATGGGTATTTCCTGCAGCATTTCTTTTTCAACTTCTTTAATGGGCATTCCGGTTTTTGTTGCTTTCGTTTCCATAATATTCTGCAAACGGAACGTCAGCGTTGCACCGGGAAGTACATTGTTCACAGTGATTCCATAACGGGCAACTTCGCCTGCCAGCGTTTTCGACCAGTTTGCAACTGCTGCGCGAACGGTATTGGATACTCCCAGGTTTTTAAGGGGTTGTTTTACTGAGGTTGAAATAATATTGATAATCCGTCCGAATCCGTTCTTTTTCATGCCTTCCAAAACGGCCTGTACCAGAATGTGATTACATATGAGGTGATTGGAAAACGTCTGAATAAATTCTTCGGTCCTGGCCTCAGTAATGGGACCGGAAGCAGGCCCTCCCGTATTGTTGACCAGGATATCCACACTTCCTTTTGAACGGATATACTCATTTACTTTTTCCTTTAATTCTTCAGGCCGGGAAAAATCAGCAACGAGAAAATCATGAGTTCCCGGACCGGGAAGCTCTGAACTGACTTTTTTCAAATCCGTTGCATTTCTGGCCACAAGGATTACCGAAGCTCCCAGGCTTGCCAGTTCAACGGCAGAAGCTTTTCCAATACCCTGAGTACTACCACAAACCATGGCTTTTTTGCCCGATAAATTGAGGTTCATTTTTTGCAGGATTTCTTTACATTTGATGAATAAGACGGAGTGGGTGAGCCGCAGGCTGAGATCAGCTGATTCGGAACGTGGCCGCTCTCTCGTCCTCAAATCTACACTTCCCATTCCGAAAAACGAAATGTTATGGAACACCTTGTAAATCTGGTAAAAGCAAAAGCAGGCATCAGCGATGAACAGGCGAAACTCGCAGTTCAGGCTGTCATGGATCATTTAAAACTCAAATTTCCGACCTTCCTCCATCATGAACTGGATAAGGTTGCTGAAGGAGGTGATTTTGGGGATGCCGCTAAAGAAAAATTTGAAGGTCTCCGCGACAAGGCAGAGGAAGCTGCAAAGCATGTGGGCGAAAAAGCCGAAGCTTTTGCCATTGAGATCCGTGAAAAGCTAAATGAACTGTTCGGACCTAAGAAGAACTCCTGAACAATTTTAATATTTACCAGGAAGATCAAACCCCCAAATTCGTTCTACCGGTTTTTTTCTTTCTACCCTATTCAACAATCCAAATCCCGAATACCATGTCAGTTACCAGACCATTCAATTTTAAAAAATGGATCGATGAAAACCGTCATCTCCTCAAGCCTCCGGTTGGAAACCAGGTTGTTTATAAGCCCGATCAGGATTTTATTGTGATGGTTGTCGGCGGGCCGAATTCCAGGAAAGATTACCACTACAATGAAACCGAAGAATTTTTTTATCAGCTGGAAGGAGATGTCTCCGTTAAAATAATTGAAGACGGTAAGCCGGTGGAGATACCCATCAAAGAAGGAGAAATTTTTCTTCTTCCTGCGAAAACACCACACAGCCCTCAACGCGGTCCGAATACAATCGGCCTGGTGATGGAAGTGCAGCGCCGTGCCGGAATGAAAGACGGCTTACAATGGTACTGTGAGAAATGCAATAATAAATTGCATGAGGAATTTCTCGACATGACAGACATCGTTGCGCAATTGCCGGTGATCATGAATAAATTCTATGACAATGCAGATCTCCGTACCTGCAGGAAATGCGGTGCGGTGATGGAACCACCGGCTCCTCTTGTTTAATTTCTCCCGGAAATTTCGTATCAACGATAATTCTGATTTCCGGAAATTTTATTCAATGTAAAAAACTCAGCTTTATTTCCCGGTATCGAATTCCGGGGACACAGAATAACCGTATGCAAAAAAAACTGACACGGAAAGAAAAAATTGCCCTGCAACAACAAGGCGGAACAACACCGGCTGCGAAACGCTCCAAGGAATCGCCTCAATCGTCAAATGTGAAACGAATACTCGGTATTCTCATTGCAGTGATCGCCTTTGTTCTCTATGCAAACACCTTCGGACATTGGTATGTGCTGGATGACTGGGGGCTGATGCCGGAGAACACGATGGTGAAAAAGGGCATCAGCGGCATACCCGAAATCTTTCAATCGAGTTACCGGGCAGGAATGAATGTGAATGATTATACACTGTACCGGCCGCTCTCAAAAGCCATGTTCGCTGTTGAATGGCAACTCTCTCCCGGTAACCCCGCATTGGGACATTGGATGAATGTAATCTGGTTTGCCCTTACCTGTCTGCTGATGTTTCATGTCTTTTCGGTAATTATGAATGGCAATCTGGTCGTTCCGTTCATCACAGCCTTGTTGTTTGCTGCACATCCATTGCATACGGAAGTCGTTGCAAACATAAAAAGCCGAGATGAAATCATGTCGCTCTTGTTTTGTCTCCTCACTGCTTTGTGGACCTACCGGTATGCCGTGACAAAAAAAAACAGATACCTTCTTGCATCCGGACTCGCATTTTTCCTCGCCTTGCTTTCGAAAGAATCGGCGATTACGTGGCTTGCTGTCATTCCACTGATCCTTTATTTTTTCAGCGAAACAGAATTTAAAATTTATTTACGCAGTTCCGCTGTGTTGGTATTCTGGACAGTTGTCTTTTTGATGATACGCAGAAACATTCTCGGTAACGTAGATCTGCCGATACCCGTGGTCGATAATTCACTGATTGCCATTGACAATTTCTTCGTTCAGCGCGCCAATGCAATTTCCATACTTGGATATTACCTCCGCCTGTTTGTCCTTCCCTTAACACTGTGTTCTGACGGTTCTTTCAATACCTTTCCTGCGCTTTCCCTCACCGACTGGCGCGTAGTGTCATCGTTGCTTGTTTTTGTCGGTATGGGAGTGTTCGCAATTATCCGTTTCCGTAAAAAAGATCCGGTCTCCTTCGGGATATTGTATTTTCTGGTCACCATTTCACTTGTCAGCAATGTGATCATTCTGATCGGAACAAATTACGGAGAACGGTTGTTGTTCATGCCTTCGCTTGGTTTTTGCTTTGTTGTTGCCGTGCTGCTGCAACGGGCATTTAAACTTGAAACGGGCAGTGTGAATAGTGAGTCAATTTCCGCCTTCATGAAGTCAGGAAGCCGGCCGGTGTATACTGCAGCCTTTTTGTCGTTGTTGTTCAGTATTAAAACGATTGCGCGTAATGCCGACTGGAAAAGTGACACCACCCTTTTCGATACCGACATCCGGACTGTGCCCAACAGTGCCCACATGCAGTTCTACCGTGCGAATCACATCACTGCAGAAGAGGAATTGCTGGGTCTTGACAGTCTGAAGAAAAAAGCGGTTATGGATGAAGCGATTCAGATTCTGACCCGCGCCATTGAGATTTTCCCGGAATACGCGGATGCTTATCAGCGAAGGGGCTACATATTTTATACACGGAATGATTACGCCAGAGCAGAAGCAGACTATCTGGAAGCGCTCAAGCACAATTCCACGCATCCGGTGACGCATAATAATTATGGCAATCTCCTCTTCAATCAGCGGAAATACCCGGAGGCGATGGAACATTTCAAGATGGCTGCCAAATACAATCCTTTCTATGCACACGCTATCAACAACATGGCCAGTGTATACGGAGTGTATGCCGAAGGTCAGCGTGAGCAGGCGCAGAAGGATCCCGCGAACCAGGCCCGGCATCTTGAAGAATCAAGAAAACTTTTCGAAACAGCGATCGGATATTTTCTCCAGGCGATTAAAATTGATCCCGGTTATCCCGACCCTTACAATCTTGTTTCATTGACTTACCATTATATCGGTGACGAAGCGAATGCGAATCGATATGCCGCACTCGCGAAAAAAGTACAGAAAGAGAAACAGGAAAAGCAAAAGAAGAACAATGTTAAAAATTGATATTCATACACACATCATTCCCGGGAACCTTCCGGATCTGAAGGGAAAGTATGGTTATGGCGGATTCATCTCCCTGGATCACCACAAACCCTGTTGTGCCAGGATGATGATCGACGGGAAGTTCTTCCGTGAGATTGAAGACAATTGCTGGGATGCAGATGTGCGTATAAAAGAGTGCAATCAACAGGGTGTCGGTGTGCAAGTGCTCTCTACTATTCCCGTGATGTTTAGTTATTGGGCCAACGCGGAGGATGCATTGGATCTGTCCATGTTTCTGAATGACCACCTTGCGGAAATTGTTCAGCGGTACCCGAAACGATTCATTGGACTTGGAACGATTCCATTGCAATCTCCGGAGCTGGCGATCAGGGAACTGGAACGCTGCATGAAGATTGGTTTACGCGGAGTGCAGATTGGTTCGCATGTGAATGACTGGAACCTGAGTGCTCCGGAATTGTTTCCTATTTTTGAAGCGGCACAACAATTGGGCGCCGCTGTTTTTGTACATCCCTGGGAAATGATGGGAAAAGAAAAAATGCAAAAGTACTGGCTGCCCTGGCTGGTTGGAATGCCTGCCGAAACATCTCTTGCAATTTGTTCGATGATCTTTGGTGGTGTCTTTGAGCGCTTGCCGGAATTGAGTGTAGCATTTGCACACGGTGGTGGTTCTTTCCCTTCTACTATCGGAAGAATCGAACACGGATTCAATGTGCGTCCTGATCTTGTTGCAGTAGACAACAAAGAAAACCCAAGAAAATACCTCAAACGATTTTACCTCGACTCACTCGTGCATGATCCGGTGATGCTGGATTACCTGGTAAAGCTCATGGGTGCCGAAAGAATAGCGCTTGGCACTGATTATCCGTTCCCGCTGGGGGAACTGGAGCCCGGAAAGTTAATCGGTTCAATGCCCTACGATACCTCGGTAAAAGAACGTTTGCTCTCCGGAACGGCATTGGAATGGTTGAAGCTGAAGAAGGAAATGTTCCTCTGATTTAAAATATCCTTCAATTTATAGTAGACAAAGGTCGGAGAAGGAACGCATAGTTGTAAACGATTGTCTCTTTTCGTGTTCTTTGCGCCACCGTTACGATCTTTTTGTAACAAAAATGTTTTTCCTCAGTTCAATCCAGAACAGAATTTATAAAAATCAACTGATCCATGCCCTTCCGGAAACTAATTCTTTTTTTGATGTTTTTCTTTTCCGGCAATTCATTTGTAAACGCACAGGGAAAAGGCTTTGCAGTTGTGGAATTATTTACCTCCGAAGGTTGTGAAAGTTGTCCGGCCGGAGATAAGAATTTAAGCCAGCTTGCATCAGAAGCAAAGCAAGACGGGAAAGCAGTTTATTGTCTCGAATACCATGTGGATTACTGGAACAAAGGAGGTTGGAAAGACCCCTTCAGTAAAAACCAGTTTACATTTCGCCAGGAAAATTATTCGCGTGTGCTCCCGGGCAAAGAAATGTACACACCGCAACTTGTCATCAACGGACAAACTGAATTGAATGCCAACAACCTTTCGCTTGCAAGAACTGCGATCGACAAAGCGATGCGCCAGGAAGCGGTTTTAAATGTTTCCATGCAGGTCGATTCCATACTCAGGGATACCGCTTTTGTGTCTTACACGTGTTCAAAGCAGGATAAAAATTACGTGTTCCGGATCGTCTTGGCCGAAAACAAATTGAGCAGCAAGGTAACGGGTGGCCGGCATGCCGGAAAAGTACTGTTGCACGATGCTGTGGTTCGCATACTTTTTTCATTGAGCAATCCCGCTGCGAAAGGCGAAGTAACAATTCCTTTGAAAGGATATCACCTGAATTCGAATTTTTCCTGGACAGGATTTGTACAGCACAAGCAGACGATGCGGATACTGGGTGCGAGTCGCAGCGAATAAAAAATTGACATTTTCTAATTACCGGTTCATAACTATTTTCGTTAGGAATTTATGGTGAAATATTGCCGGTCTAACGGGCCGTGCTGCCGGCGCACAGATTTTCGTTAAGGACTTGGCGCGGCGGGAAAAGCCAGCCATCGGTCAATCCTTCGCATTGGGGTCCTGTGTTTTTGAATCGTATTGGAAATGCATCTTTTGCAATTCGAAATTTAATTTTCAGTTTGTTCATTTTCCTTCCTTTGGAGGCCAGAAAAAACTGAAGGGATGTTTTCTGAAATAATTCCAGATCACTTTGCGTAATGAAAAATATTTGCTCATGTCAATACGTCTGGATCGGATGGCTATCGTCAAGGCAAGAGAAAAACTTACCAGGAAATTAAAAAAGCCAATGCCCAGTACACCAAGCACGCATTGAATTAAATACGAAGCGGAAATAGTAAAGTCCTAATTAAAGAATCCTACGGCCAAATTACCAGCTGAAAATGTAATGTGCCGGATATCGTAAGGAAGTGCTGTAATTTTTCCGATAAAGGCTGCTGTCCCGAGCAGAAAGCCGAGCAGTACATTACCTGCCAATGCACCACCCGAATGTTCAAGGTAGTGTACGAGCTTTTGCATGCGGCTTGAACCCGGTTTTTTTCTGAAAATCGGATGATTTAAAATCCTTGCAGGAATATTACTAAACACGATTTTGTTATCCACCCAACCACTGAAAACGCCGGAGACAAACAGGAAAAATCCGGTGATGCATGCATACCACAGACACAAGGACTCCAAGGGATGTATACCTGACAACAACTCCTGTGAAGCTGCATTATCGCAAACCGGATTGCCGGTCAAAAATTTATACACATATGCCAGCAACAGTGCAATTGGAAACGACGCCAGGAGATTACCTACGAATGAAATAAACTGGCTTCTCCAGATTTTGCTAATCATAATCGCTAGTGAAGTGTGTGTGCTGTCTTCCTGGTCCATTGTTGCAGCGATCGAGGAAGCCGTCATCGCAGGCTGCTTGGTGGCGAGCGTTGCACCGAGCACCTGAATTCCTACAAACCCTGTTGCATACAGCAGGCTATACGAAAGCGCTTCCCAGAAAAGAGGTAAATGGAGGTTGTGCAAAATAATCTTTAACAGCACCATCACCGCAACGATCATCCCACCTTTCAGTGAAGAATAAAAAAATCGAAAGAATTCGGGACGTGTAGTTGTAATATAATGTTCGCCCGTTTTGCTTTTGTGATCAACAATTTGCAGGGAGAGTAAAGAAATATTATCGTAGATGAACCTGCGCACACTATTCCTCGTATTCCTCAGACGAATACTATTCCTGAGGAACCGAAGAAAACGCGGGATTTCCACACGGTGATCGTTGTCAATGAAATCGAGAAGAACCAAAAGTCTTTGTACCAAAGTATCCAGTTGTCGAATCACAAAGTTTTGCCGTAAACTGGTTCCTTTCTCATGACTGTCTTTAACCATTGATTTAATGGCATCAGAGCACTGCGTCAACAAAACTTTAGTATGCCGGAAATCAATTTCAGAATATTGATTTTCCCGGAACTGAGACACAAAATTTACCATCTCCCGGTTTTGCTCAAGAAAGGGTGTCAGGAGTGCTGCATCACCGGAAACCATACGGTGTATGACTTTATCGGTTCCGAGATAGCCGATGCGGTAACTCAGATACAACAAGGCGTTCAATACCTGTGGTTGAATATTCGTATAGACAGGATTGCGTTGAAAAGTAAACATTGAAAACAATTCAATCCAAAGGGAATCTGCAACAGAATCCACCCATTTAAAGTCATTCTTCTTGCTAAAAAGCACTCCAAGAATAGATTGCAATGAGTTTTCTTCTTCCAGGGGCGGTAAAATCTTGTGCTTGAGTTTTCGGGAAAGTTCTCCGAAAAAAGTATCGTCAGCGGATATTCCTCCATAAACAAAGAGACTCGTGAAGTCTCCCTGTTCAATGACAGCATTCAGCCATCCACTCATCTTCCTACTCAAAACCGCATCTTCCTTCAATGCAAGAGTGAGTTCAATGATTTTTCCCTCAGCTGTATGAAAAGCGGATAATTGAAGCGGTCGAATCGAATCAATGACCAAGGCCAGATTACTGACTATTTCAGCAAGTGTTGATGGATTCGAATTTTTGAGCCTTGTAATCCAGTCCTGCATAAAAATTAAATTTATTGAGCGTAACAAAAAGGCAATTGAATATTCAAATTGCAGCATTCAATGAAGAGTCAAAGTTATTAAAATCCATGCCACTGTCTATTTCAGTGATTTGCCGAACAGAAATGAATGCTTTCGCAGCGATATTGGAAGGAGAGAATATTTGGTTGAAGTAACTTCATGGTCAACCAGGATTAAATCTTCCCTTTTTAAACATGTATTACAAATTCCATCCCTTGATTTCACCCCAAGAAACGCTGCTCGCCGGCATCTTTGAGCAATGACCTCGTGCGACCGGAGATTCTACAGCACAGGGTACTCAAATTTTCATTGTTCATTGGAAATTAATTTGATCATGGTCGCAACCAGCATGTGGAGCAGTCGAGGGTGTATTGAAAATAAGAGCGTATAAATTCTTTTTATTCTCGGGTGAAATACACTGTTCAGTTTTGTCCGAAGTAAGTTCGCAGAAGGAAAGCGGTTCACCAAAAGAAAACCCCGCCTGATTCCTCAGACGGGGTTGAACTAGCTGGACCATGACGTTGAACGCCCCCTAGCAGTTACCTGCGTTCGCTCTTCGTAATGGCCAGCATTTCTTCAGAGTGTGAAGACACGCGAGACATTGAATCCTAAACGGATCCCGGCATCATTCCATTTGGAATCCGTGAACGGCAGGAATTGATTCTCGGTCAGGCCAAATGAATTGGTAAGGTGCACCTGGAAAACGTGTCCGCCGGTTTCAATCTCATAACCGATTCCCATGCTGTCGTAATTTTTCGAATTCGTATATTTATTTATCCGGTAAGCATACTCAGCAGTGATGGCAGAACGTGCGCTGAATTTCAAACGGAACAATCCGGAAACACCGTACATATCATTCTTGTCTGAGATTGCAGTAACCATATTGTAGTGTACAAACCAGGGTGCAACCTGGAAGGAAAAACTGGGAGTGAATTTTCTTCCAATAAGAATCTGAAAATTGTAGGACAAGCGACTCGTTTCGTATTCGAACAGATCATATCCGTTGATCACCTGGTTCTTTAAGGCATTCCGGTAAGCGGCGGCAAAGAGCGTAACCGTCATCGGCATGCTGTTGTCGTCGCGTTGACGTAACAACTTCCATTTCAGGAAGCCGTCCACCATTTTCTGGTAAGAACTGCGGCCAATACCAAACATCAGCCGGCCGTCAGGACTGTATTCAAGGCTGAGCCGGATATTTACAGGTCCGTCGATGCCCCATGCATTGTAGCCTTTGCTGTTGATCGCACCGAAGCGGTGAGAAATCCGGAAGTCCAAAGTGCGCGGACCAACGGTCTCCAGCGTATGAAAGTTGATCAGCCGGGTTGCTTTAAACGTTGCAATGGTGAGATCATGGGATTTTTCGTTTTCATTGCCAACCATGCTCAGCAAGTCCTGAGCGGAAACCACAGATGCAGAAAGGATCAATGCAAGCGACAGAAGGATTCGATGGAATTTCATACGGGGGATTCTAGTTGTTGATACGGCCTTGTGTGAACCACTTTTCTATTTTTTGTATTTCGCAATCGTTTAATTTACCGGATGGTTTGGGCATCCATTTGCTTTGCGATACGGAAGATTCATGTTTGATACGGGCAAGGAAGTTGGCTTCCGTTGCATCATCGATGGTGGCTTGTACGTCAGCATAATTGGCCAGGCCAAGACCGCTCGAGCTTGCATCCTGATGACAGCCATTGTCCCCCGTGCCGCAGGATGCGACGAAGATCGGAAGCACATCGACGGAAAATGAAACGGTATCCGGCAGGGTGCACGTTGTCGTCAACGGGACCGGATGAATCTCATCGAAGTTATCGTAATAGCACGCCTGAAGCAGTACGGCCGCAAACATGGCGAGGGAAAAGAGATTTTTCATATTGATCGGTAGAAGGTTGCTGTCAGTTATTCTTTGCCCCCTGTTCAATCCATAAATAAATGGTCTGAATTTGTTTGTCGGGGAGTTGCGAGGAGGATCCGGGAGGCATTTTATCTTCACCGGAAAGTTTGGTGATGAGTTTGTACAATTTACTTTGATGGGCACTGAAAGGCTGGATGTCCCCGGTACGCATCACATCATCATAGGTGACCAGGCTTCCCATTTCCTCATTTCCGCTTCCGCCATGACAGGAAGGCATATTGCAATTACCGGCGAGAATGGGTTGTACATCTGTTTGAAAGGATGCTTCCGGGCTGACCGGAATTTCCGGATCGCGTCTGCAGGAAGTCAGGAACAACAAACAGATTCCTAAACTAAAGAAGAGTATGTTTTTCATTTCGCAGTAAGGGCAACAAAAAACCCCTGTCGAAAATAGAGTAATCGACAGGGGTTTTTCTTTTCACACAGATTAATTAAAATGGTATTATTGAATAATCACCTTCTGGATTTTCGCAGATCCGTCAACGATTGTTTGCAGCAAATAAACACCAAGGGGAAGCTCATTCAGATTGCTGATCACTTCAGTATGTAATCCGGGTTGCGTGCCGGATGCGATTTGTTTCTGAACCAGCTGGCCATTCAGACTGAAGAGGTTCATGGTTACAAGTCCTGACTGTTTCGCAGTATACGTTACATTGATGAATGAAGAAGCCGGGTTAGGATATACAGAAGCGACTCCTGTGCCATTTACTTCATTGATGGCAGATGTATTCGGGTTGGCAACCTGGCTGCCGGCATAAACATAGTCGCCGCCTTCATCCGCCTGGCCGTCAGCAGCTAACCCGGAGAAATAAAATGTTACAGGACCAATGTTCGTAGCCGGTGCTGTCCAGCTGAAATCAAATTCTTTGGATCCCGCTGTTGCACCGCCATTCAATTGGTGAACAACATTCCGGCGTGAAATACCGGATACAGTGCGGGATTTGATTTGAGTGGAAGCAGCGTCGGTAATATTCAATGTTCCTGCATTGTCATTTGTTCCATCCAATGCTTCAACAGCCAGACCAAACAGGTTGTTCGCACTGCGTGCAACAGTCACACTCATATTGTAAGTTGTGCCTGGTGTGTATTCCCAATTGGTCATTGTGGGTGCACCAATGGCAACCGAACCACCACCGCTGTTCAGGGTGAAATCATTGTGACAATTGGTGCAGGTTTGTTCACCGGGAGAGCCGGTATAGCCTGCTTTGCCATTGTCACTCATTTTTTCGCTCGTGAAAAGAGCAATCATTGCAAGCGGTAATACACTGAGTAGAAGTTTACGGATCATAGTTTTATGGTTTAATAGGTGAGAAATAACGATAGTTACGATTCGTGACCTTCCACTACGGACACAAACCTAAGCCAAGATTTTGGAGGAATTCTGAATACACAGATTAAATAAATAAAACCCCGATGCGTTCAGAGAATTCCTATTTTTACACATTCCACGGATGAGCATGAACAAAAGCCAATAATTCATTCCTTCCGTAAGAATAAACAAAGTACGGGAAAAATTCAACATCAGAGGATGATTTGTATCAGGTATATAAACAGTCTCCGGTTAATTAACATTTCATTCAAAATAAGCAAAATCTCATGAAAGTTCTACTGGTAGAAGACGAAAAGGAACTCCTTCAATCGATGGTCACATTCCTCAAGGAATCCGGAATGGTATGCGAACAGGCCACGGATCTGTCTTCGGCTCTCGAGAAAATTGATCTTTACGATTACGACTGCATCGTCCTTGATATTGGCTTGCCGGACGGAAATGGTCTGACGCTTATTGAAGAAATGCAAAAAAAGGAGCACAAAACGGGTATTGTAATTGTTTCAGCGCGAAATTCGCTGGATGACCGTCTCACCGGACTGAATATCGGTGCAGATGATTATATCACCAAACCGTTTTATATGCCGGAACTGACGGCAAGGATTAAATCCGTTGTTCGCCGGAGAACGTTTGAAGGTAAAAGAGAAATCACCTACCACGAACTGCGGGTACTACCGGATGAAATGGTGATGTATGTGAATGATAAAATGATCAGCCTGACGAAAAAAGAACACGAGTTATTGATGTACCTCCTCAGCAATCCAAATAAAGTACTCACGAAAGAATCCATTGCCGAACATTTGTGGGGCGACCATGCGGACATGGCCGACTCTTTCGATTTTATTTACAGTCATATCAAGAATCTTCGTAAAAAAATAACTGACAACGGAGGAAAGGACTATCTGAAATCGGTATACGGAGTAGGCTATAAGTTTTCCGGTGAATAATGAAGCTGCTTAACCTCACCAACAGGTACTATATTGTCATCGCATTATTTCTGCTGCTGATCAGCGTTTCCTTCCTGACCTACCGTGTTATTTACCTGATGGATAAGGAAATTTCTGATCACATGCGGTATGAAAAGATGCAGATTGAAAAGCAGATTGCCCTGCAACCGGGAATACAGGATCAACCTTTTGTTATCGGCGACCGTATCCAAATTGACCCGATTCCCAAATTTACAACGTTTAAAGTCATACTCAGAGATACAACCGTATTGTTGAGTGAAGAAGGTAAAATCCTGAAAGTACCGTACCGGATTTTATCCTATGAACAGCTGATCTCCAATAAAAGTTACCGGATCACTCTCTGGCGAAGGCTCACAGAGAACAGGGACCTGGGAAGGGGATTGGTGTCGACCATCATTCTTGTTGCCGTCGATATTATCGCATGCTTTTATTTTCTCAACCGCTGGTTTTCAAGTAAAGTCTGGCGACCGTTTTATCGGGCGATTAATGTGCTTAAAAAATTTGATTTGCAAAAAGGCGGTCGTGTTTTATTTCAACGCTCAAATGTGGAAGAGTTCAACACACTCAATGCGGAACTGACAAAACTCACGGATAAAGTAACGCGTGACTACCGTAACCTCCGTGAATTTACGGAGAACATGTCGCACGAAACACAAACACCGCTGGCCATCATCCGGTCCAAACTGGAGTTGTTGCTGCAATCCGAAAATCTGAAAGAGGAACAAATCGGCCACATCCGCAGCACACTGGATTCCGTCAACCGTTTGTCGAAGATGAACAAAAGCCTCATCCTCCTGACCCGGATTGAAAACGAACAATATGCTACGGAAGACCTGGTGCCTTTGGGCCAACTCCTGAGAAATCAACTGGAAAGTCTCGATGTATTTATCGAATCCAAAGAACTGCACGTGCAAACCCATATCGATGATGATATCAGTGTGCGGATGAATCAGCACCTCGCGGATATACTGCTGACAAACTTGCTTTCCAATGCAATCAAATACAGCACACGGGGTGGCGAACTCAATATCATGCTGACCACGCAACGTCTTGTGATTTCCAACTCCGGTCCGCCGATGACAATCCCCGGCGAACAGATTTTTGAGCGCTTCAAAAAAGGCGACTCTCCCGATTCAGTAGGGTTGGGTCTTGCGATTGTGAAAAAAATTGGTGGTCATTGCAACCTCCAGCTGCATTATGAATATACCAACGGAATGCACTGCTTTTTTGTCGAGTTCAGGCCGGAAAGGGTTGTCGTAAGAACGGTTTAACCGTGTCCGGCCCGATTTTAGAATCGTCGGTCCTGTAAAAAGAAGGGCCAAATCATCTTAAAAAGCTGAAAATAAGCCATTTTTCAACTTTTTTCAGCCATCCAAAAGCCGTATCTTTGCATTCGCATGTCGGACTCCATCCATCACGAATGTGGCGTGGCGCTGGTTCGCCTCCTCAAGCCGCTTTCCTATTACCAGCAGAAATACGGAACATCTTTTTATGCTTTAAATAAGTTGTATCTTCTCATGGAGAAGCAACACAACCGGGGGCAGGATGGAGCCGGTATTGCCAATATTAAGTTCGATGTTGATCCGGGAACGCGCTACATCAGCCGTTACCGTTCCAATCACAAACAGGCGATCCAGGATATTTTCGCAAGGATACATTCCAAATTTGAACAGGTAGGAAAAAACTATCCAGAAAAAATAAACAATCCGGAATGGCTGAAAAAAAATGTTGCATTTACGGGGGAGTTGTGGCTCGGACATTTGCGTTACGGTACCTATGGCGGCAACAGTATTGAAGCCTGTCATCCTTTCCTGAGACAAAATAACTGGATGACCCGCAATCTTGTTGTGGCAGGGAATTTCAACATGACCAATGTTGACGAATTATTCAACGACCTCGTCAGGTTGGGGATGCACCCGAAAGAAAAAGCAGACACCGTTACCGTGATGGAGAACATCGGTCATTTTCTCGATGAAGAAAATGATGAACTGTATTACAGGTTCAAAGAACTGGGGAACAGCAAACAGGAAATTTCTCCGTTGATTGCAGAGCACATGGACATCCCTGAAATTTTGCGCAACTCTTCCAGGAATTGGGATGGTGGATATACCATTGCCGGCCTGATTGGCCACGGAGATGCATTTGTACTCCGCGATCCTGCCGGCATCCGGCCTGCTTTTTATTACCGCGACGAAGAAATTGTAGTGGTGACATCTGAGCGCCCTGCAATACAAACAGCGCTCAATGTGCCCATCGATAAAATTCAGGAAATCAAACCGGGCCATGCGCTGATCATCCGTAAAAACGGAAGAATTACGGAAGAGCAAATTAAAGAACCGACCCAACGCCTCAGCTGTTCCTTCGAACGCATTTATTTTTCCCGGGGCAGCGATGCAGACATTTATAAAGAAAGAAAAGAACTCGGCCGCCTGCTTTGTCAGTCGACACTGCAGGCTGTGGATTATGATTTGAGAAATACTGTTTTATCCTTTATTCCAAACACGGCGGAAACCGCATTTTACGGAATGCTCTCGGGCATGGAAGATTACCTGAAGGATGTGAAGAAAAGAAAAATAAAAGCGCTGGGCGATCAGCCTTCGGAAGAGCAGCTGAATGAAATTCTCTCCATTCGTCCCAGGGCGGAAAAAATTGCAATCAAAGATGCCAAGCTGCGTACGTTCATCACCAACGATACGGACCGCAGCGATATGGTTACACATGTCTATGATATCACGTATGGCACGATCCGCAAGGGCATTGACAACCTCGTTGTCATTGATGATTCCATCGTCCGCGGAACCACACTCAAGAATTCCATTCTCCGGATGCTCGACCGTCTCGGGCCAAGAAAGATTGTGATTGTTTCTTCTGCACCACAGATCCGTTATCCCGATTGTTACGGAATCGATATGGCAAGAATCGGCGACCTGGTTGCTTTCCGGGCAGCGATTG
Organism: Bacteroidia bacterium; assembly: GCA_035438225.1. Lineage (GTDB taxonomy): Bacteria > Bacteroidota > Bacteroidia > AKYH767-A > 2013-40CM-41-45 > JADKJP01. Next base: position 404 of record DAORHY010000003.1, on the reverse strand, counting down.
AATTGCTGGATGAACACAACATGGAGCACATCGTTGATGAAGTGTATCAACGCTGCAAGGAACAACTGGAAATGGGTGTGAATGAAATGAAAAATTTCGTCCGTATGATCTATCAGCCGTTCACTGCTGAACAAATCAGCGCAAAGATCGCACAGCTGGTTCGCCCGGATGATTGTCAGGCTGAAATTCAAATCATTTTTCAAAAAATTGAAGACCTCCACAGTGCCTGCCCCAACCACCGCGGCGACTGGTATTTCAGCGGGAATTATCCGACACCGGGAGGGAACAAAGTGGTGAGCCGTGCTTTCGTCAATTACATTGAAGGAATAAATGCAAGGGCATATTAATTTGCATGCAGGATCCTCCACAGAATAATCTGCGTTTTTTTCAGGCAATTTATTTTT
>DAORHY010000002.1:0-40186 GCA_035438225.1 Bacteroidia bacterium | reverse complement strand
TTCTCCCGTTGCAAACATCACTCAGATCATTGCACCACCAACCGATTATGCAAATGAATACCACGCGATCAAGATGACCTACAATCCGGTTGGTAATTCCTGGAGCTTGTACGTTACAAACAACACCTCAGCAGGTCCATTCATTGATCCCAATCTTGTAACCTGGGGCGCCCCAACGACAGGAACGGACGGCACGTATACGGGTGCCGATCTGATGTTCATTGGCTGTTTATGGAATCATTCTATCGGCGGTTCAGACTTCGGCCTTTTCGATAATATTTATATCCCCAATGCCTGTACAATCAATCCGGAACCCACAACGCAGACAGTTGCACAATCTGTGACGGCCATTGGCGCCAATGCAATGACGCTGAACTGGACACGCGGCAATGGCAGCGAATGCATCGTCATCATGCATGAGAATGGCGCAGTCGCCACCACACCTGCCGACGGCAGTGCGTACATCGCCAGCACAACATTCGGCAGCGGAACGATGATGGCTGCGAATGAATATGTAGTGTACATGGGAAGCGGAACATCCTGCACGGTAAGCGGACTCAATCCGAATACTTCTTATAGTTACCGGATTTTTGAATTCAACGGAACAGGCTGTACTACAAATTTTCTTACCGCTGCCCCTGCCGGCGGATCCGCAACGACGATCGGATGTGTTTTGGCTTCGGAACCTTCCGTTCAAAGTTCATCGCTCATTGCCACCACTGCGCTTTCCAATTCTGTTCAGCTGAACTGGATACGGGGAAACGGAGCGAATTGTATTGTCCTGTGTAAAGGAATCAGCGCCATCACTACGCCTCCTGTGGATGGAATTGTCTATACAGCAAATGCAGCCTACGGATTGGGGTCCTCTACTGCCCCCGGTGAATACGTCGTATATCTGGGAACAGGGAATTCAACGACAGTCACCGGCCTGCTTCCGGGTTTCAAATATTATTTTGCAGTCTTTGAATTGAATGGTACCGGATGCAATTCGAATTACCTCAGCACTCCGATGCCTTCAGCGTCCGCGACAACAGTATCTGTACCTTCTTACACTAATTATTTTGGCAATCTGCATGCGCACTCCGATTATTCGGATGGCGATGTTGACAATGTATGCAATGGCGCAAACAGTCCGACGTGCTGCTATTCAGACGCAAGCACCGCACTTTATTTTGATTACATGGGGATTTCCGATCACAATCACAACGAAGGACCGGTGATGACTCCTGCAAAATATGCCAGCGGCCTGGCGGAAGCTTCTGCCTACATGGTTTCAAATCCAAGCTTCGTTGCATTCTATGGAATGGAATGGGGAACTATTTCTACCGGTGGACATGTCAATGTTTACGGGATCAATCAACTGCTCGGATGGAATGCAGGCAACTACAATACCTATGTAGCCAAAGGCGATTACAACACGGTATTTAATACAGTTGCTTCAACACCGGATGCCTTCGCAACACTTTGTCACCCGAATGCCACGGATTTCGGAAATATTAAAAACAGTCCGTACAATGCAACGTATGATAACGCAATCGTCGGGGTTGCTGTAAAAAACGGACCGGCGTTTTCCACCAACACCAGTTATACAGATCCCGCTGCCACGAATACTGTTTCCTATTTCAAAGACATGCTGGCCAAAGGATATCACCTGGGGCCATTGGCAGATATGGACAATCATTATTCCGCCACCATGGGGAAAGCCAACCAGGGACGTACCGTAATCCTTGCTTCGGCACGTACGAAAGCGGCGATGCTCGATGGCATTCTGAACATGCGATTTTATGCAACGGAGGATTATAATTTCCAGGTGACCTTCACTGCAAATGGAAATCTTCCGATGGGAAGTATTGTGGTGCAAACAGTCAATCCAACGTTCACCGTTACAACCAGCGATCCGGATGGTGAATCTACAACGCAAATTCGATTGTGGTACGGTGTTCCCGGGAGCAATGTAACACCGACAGTGCTTACATCGAATACGAATTCAGGTTCACTCACGTTTACTCATTCGTTTACCACAGGCACCTATTACTATTACGCGGAAATCACACAAGCCGACGGCCATGTAGCCTGGAGCTCTCCGATCTGGTACACTAAAATTACGTCTCCGCTTCCCATTGAATTGCTGAGTTTCACGGGAAAAAATACTTGGAGAGGAAATCAGCTGGACTGGAAAACGGCTTCTGAAATCAACAATTCCTATTTCACGCTGGAAAGAAGTTACGATGCCCAGGAATTCGAAGCAATTGCACGTGTGGAGGGCGCCGGTAACAGTACAGAGACTCATGCATATGCTTATCTCGACCGGACCTCCAAACCGGGAATCGTCTATTACCGGCTGAAGCAAACCGATTTTGACGGAATGTTTACCTATTCCAATACAATCGCCATCCGTTCCGCGGAATCAAAAGGATTGTTTGTCGTGTATCCGAATCCGAATCACGGAACCTTTACTCTTGCCTTTACGGGCGACGATGACAGCAGCTATCGTTTGCAGATCTTCAATGCATTGGGCGCCTGTGTCTATGCGTCGTCCGTGAGTGCAGAAACAAGTTCCTCTTTTTATCTGCCTGAACTCAGTGCGGGCGTGTACACTGTTCATCTGAGCGATGGGAATGACAGCTATCTCCAGCGCATGCTGATCCAGAATCACTGATAGCGCCTGCATTTTTTTTTGTAAGCACTGACCGGAGTATATTTTTCATCCACCCCTTGGCACGATTAAGCGGAAACGATTTTTAATCCGAGAATTGAAGCGATTAATGTTGACAGAAAAAACATTCGCCAGAAATCTACCGGTTCTTTGAATAAAAAAATCCCGACCAATACGGTGCCAACAGCGCCGATACCTGTCCATACCGCATACGCCGTTCCGATGGGTAATGTTTGCGTTGCTTTGTAAAGCAGAAACATACTTACACCCAGGCACAGGAAAAACCCGCTCCACCACCAGCCTGCGGCAGCACCGCTTGTTTCTTTTGCTTTACCGAGGCAGGTAGCAAAACCGGTTTCGAAAAGCCCGGCGATGATGAGGAGTGTCCAATTCATTGCGCTGATTTTTTCGGGAAGATGGGAATTATTTGTGGATGAATGAATCGGGGCAATCAAAAAGATTATGTAAAAAATGGAACGCCCGCCGGTCCTACATGGACTTCAACATCCATTCCAATGCCCGCCGGTCTGCGTTGTTTTTTGAAGGAGAAGTTGGCAATAATACAACGCTACTATTAAGATCGTGCACATGCAAGTCAAAGGAACCGGCAGCCGGTAAACGACGGAACGGAAACGAAAAAATCTGATCGGGTTGGGAATCTCTTCCGGCCAGGAGAACGGGTGGATTTGGAGTCGAATGGGCGGTAGCTCATGCTTCGACGAATATTCATCGAAGCGTGCAATAAGTTAATTAGTGAATGGAAGCGGATAAGGTACAGCGTTTTTTTTCGAGTTAGAATAAACGGAATAACTCTCCTTGTCCAACCGAGCAGGCCAATTGATATAATTTATAAGTCTTTCAGTTCCAAATTCATTTATTCTTCTCCAAAATAGTCGCTGTCGATTTTTTTAACTTCATATGTCTGCTGTGGAGTGCAACCAAGATTGTAGTCAATCATAAGTTGAGCTAATTGATCTCCATCAATTAATACAATTTTTGTTTCGTTTCGTGGTGTATATTCGATTGCTTCCTTTGTGAAATTTGACGTAGTGATGAAAATGCCTTTTTTAGCACCTTGTCCAGCTAATGCACCAACAAATTTTTGAAGTTCTGGTCTGCCAACAACATTTCCTGGTTTCCAACGCTTAGCTTGGATATAAATAATATCAAGCCCAAGTTTGTCTTCTTTTATTGTGCCGTCAATTCCTTCGTCACCGCTTTTACCCATTGCTTTCCCGGCATCTTTAATTGAACCGCCGTAACCCATTTTCACCAAAAGTTCGACAACTAGTTTTTCAAAAAATGCTGGCGACAAGTTAACCACTTTGTTTACGAGTTCAGATGCTAGCGATTTTCTAATTTTTTGATAAGCTGTTTCTAATAGCTCCTCAGGTGTTTGAAATGATTGTTCTTCGGTAGTTTCTGAATCATTTTCATTGTCTCGTTTGGTGGATTGAAACTCTAAGAATTCAGAAAATTGTTTTAGAAACTTCACATTAATTGAACTTGGTTTTTTCCTTAAAACTTCAAGCCCCCGTTTTGAAATAATTACAATTCCTTGTTTTGGGCTATCGATTAAACCTGCCTTTTTTAAATATGTTTTTGCCCAAGCGGTCCTATTGTAAAATACAGGTGCTGCCCCGCTTGGTAACATTTCTTTTAGTTCTTCTTCGGTAACACCAAACTTAATAGCAAGGTCGTCAGTAATTTTACGCATTTTATGCTCTTTGCCGTCCGAAATGTGTTCAAGCAAAGGCAACATTATGGATTGATAGTCCGGAATCATATTTTTTTCTTTGTTGTTTGCTTCAAAGGTTACAAATAACGTTATGCAGATATGCGATGGGCGGAATTATTATCAGTATTGTTTATACGGAGCAAAAACTTTCTGCTATCATAAAACCGTCTACGGAGTACGAAATCCTACTTAATGCAGATGTACTGTGTGTCCCCCGACTGGTAAATATAGTTCTTTCAAATAAGAAACCCAATGGTGAAAGTCCCGGGAAAGCGGAGTTAAGGCTTCATAGTTTATCAAGCCGCAAGGAAGTTTGCCGTGAGGGATGTACTGCAGTAAACAAGATTGCAGAGATGGGTACTGACGAACAGAAACTGCAGGCGGAGGCAATTTTGAACGCCTGTCTTACGGCAGGTAAAGATCAGATGGCACAGTATATCGGCGTTCAAAGAATGAAGAAGTTCAACCTTGTTGATGCAGCAGGAATTGACCGAAGGGCATTTGCTTTACCGGGGAATTTCAGACAAATTAATCCGCGAAACATTTAAGGGCACCTCTAATAACCTCTTCCGGGTGCTGTTAATTTAGGTCACAATTTCTATCATCAGCTTTCGGTGCTTGATCTTTTTTTACAATACTTCGTTGTTCGTCAGTCTGATACTTAGCTTCAGTATCATCCTTCCTCAGGCCTCGTCTTGCAAAAAAACATCAAAGCACATCACCCAGAATAGGTTATTAGAAGTGCCCTTAATATAAAACGGTGTCTTGTCCTGAAAAACCGGTAAGAATTTTTCAGGAAGAGACAGGTTGCGGGTGGTGAAACACGAGAATACCGGTAAAACACCGGAAAATTGAACGTCTGTCCAGCTGCGAATTTATTTTTTCCCTTACTTCACACTCCTTACCTTTAGGCTCTCCCAATATATTTTATGCGACATTCTTTATACATCCTTCTTGCTTTTGTGATTACCGGTGGCTCACTCTTTGCCCAGTTCCCGGGCATTGGTTCTGGTGCAGGTCCCCAGCGAATATTTGAAGGAAAAATCACCGGTACCGTGCTCGATTCGCTGACAAAAAAACCGGTTGAGTTTGCCAGCGTCGGCTTGTATGAGCAGGGCAGCGAAAAACCCATCGATGGCGTGCTGACTGACGGGCAAGGGGATTTTAAATTGAAAAATCTCAGGAATGGAATTTATCACCTGAGTATTACGTTCGTCGGTTACGGAACGAAAAACATCGACTCCCTGCGTATTTCAGAGAAGAAAAGCGCTTTGAATATTTCGAAAGTACATTTGGCTCCGTCGGTAAATTTATTGAAAGAAACAACAATCGAAGCAGAGAAGTCGCTGATTGAAACCAAAATTGACAAACTTGTTTACAATGCGGAAAAAGACATTACCTCGAAGGGCGGAAATGCAACGGATGTGTTGAGAAAAGTTCCAATGGTACAGGTGGACCTGGACGGCAATGTCATGTTGCAGGGAACACAAAATGTAAAAGTGCTGATCAACAACAAACCTTCCTCCCTTACGGCGGGAAGTGTGGCGGATGCAATGAAAATGATTCCGGCAGATGAAATCGAAAAAGTGGAAGTGATCACCAGCCCGAGCGCGAAGTACGATGCGGAAGGGACGGGCGGAATCATCAACATTATCACAAAAAAGAAAAATATTCATGGCTTCAGCGGGATGGTGAATGCAGGAGCCGGTACACGGTCCAGTAATCTTTTTGGAAATGTGAGTTACCGCACAGGCCGCCTGGGAACCGGTTTAAACTTCGGCGGCTTTGGGTATACAGGGAAAGGCGATCTGCTGGCAACCCGGACGACACCGTATTCGTCTTTAAGACAGGAAGGGGACAATAAAAACACCGGCTTTGGTCCCTACGGGCAGTTGACTCTTGATTACGATTTTACAAGCAGGTTCAACGTGAACGGTTCGCTCCGTGTGAATGATTTTGCGAATACATCAAAGGGAATAACAGATAATTATTTTTCTTTCAATGGAAATTCCTACCAGAAATTATTTTCTTCCGATTACGATACAAAAACGGAAGGCCTGAATTACGATGCCAGTCTCGATCTGAAACAATCCTTTAAAAAACCGGATCAGGAATTAACCCTCTCCGGGCAACTCACAAACAGCAACCGGAATACAGAATATGAGGTCATCAGAATGATTGACAGTTTACCGATGTTTCCATACAAAGAAAACAGCCTGAACAAAAGCGGCAACCGGGAATTTACCCTGCAGCTGGATTACACTCATCCATTGACCAAAGAACTCACCCTGGAAGCCGGCGGGAAGAATATTTTGCGCAAAGTAAAGAGTGATTACAATTACAAAATCTATAGCTACGTTGCAGATGCTTTTCTGACGGATGATGCACGGAGCAATGTCTTTGACTACAATCAGCACATTTATGCAGGTTACATGCAACTATCCGCAACTGTAAAGCGGTGGGGTTTTAAAAGCGGACTGCGCTATGAACACACGAAACTCGACAGTGATTTTGACCAGACGTCTTCGAAGGTGAGCAATGAATACGAAAATTATATCCCTACGGCAACTGTATCGTACACGCGTCCGACGAAATACACGCTGAAGTTCAGTTACACCCAGCGCATTCAGCGACCGGGCCTCACGTATCTGAATCCTTACGTGAATCAAAGCGATATCAAAAATATTTCTTACGGGAATCCCGGTCTTAGCGCAGAAAAAAGCCAGTCTTTTGAATTCGGATGGAACTCCTTCCGGAAATTCGGTTCGATCACTACTTCCATCTACCACCGGTTCACGAACAACGCGATTGAGGGCATCCGTTTCGTGGATACGAATGACGTATACGTTTCCACGTATGACAACATTGGAAAGAATTACAGCACGGGAGCCAGCATCGGATTGAATGTTATGTGGAAGTCGAAAATTTACATGGGTAGTAATTTTAATATTTATTACTACAAGGTGAAAAGTACCGGACTGACACAGAATTTACAGAACGACGGAATCAACTACAATGTTAGTTTGTACGGCTCCTATAAGTTTTCCAAGACCTGGGGGTTACAGGCGTATGGTAATTTCAATGGCCCCAAGTACACGGTCCAGGGAAGCTCGACTTCATTTTGGTATTACAATCTCAGTGCAAGGAAGGAATTTAAAAATGAAAAAGGAGGTATTGCGGTCGGCCTTGATAATTTTGCTACCTGGTACATGCATTTTAAAAACAATTATACCGGAGACGGATTTTCATACGACAGTGATAACAAAGTATTCTTCCTCGGCGCCAGAATCAGCTTTGATTACCGCTTTGGCAAAATGGAATTCAGTCAGAAGAAGAAAAAGAAAGGCATTAAAAATGATGACATGAAGGACGATAATTCCGATCAGAATGGCGGGATGATGAATGGGGGGAAATAAATAAACCTCGTTTAACAATTCCTTTTTCAGCACCCCTGCATCCTTTGACGTTTCCAATTTTACTATCTTCATAGCCTATTTAAAGGTTATGCCAGCTCCTAAAAAATTATTTCTTCTCGATGCCATGGCGCTCATTTATCGCGCTTATTTCGCATTCAGCAACAATCACCGGATCAACAGTAAAGGCCAGAATACATCGGCCATTTTTGGTTTTACCAATACCCTGCTGGATGTGTTGAAGAAAGAAAAGCCCACGCACATCGCAGTAGTTTTTGATACGGCCGCCCCGACCTCGCGTCACGAAGAATTTGCCGAATACAAAGCACACCGTCAGGAGATTCCTGAAGATCTGGCGGCCTCCATTCCTGTTGTTGTAAAATTATGCGAAGCGTTTAACATTCCTGTGATCGCAATGGATGGTTTTGAGGCGGATGACGTAATTGGAACGTTGGCAATGCAAGCGGAAAAGGAGGGGTTCGATACGTACATGATGACACCGGATAAAGATTACGGACAGCTGGTGGATGAACACACATTCATTTATAAACCGGCGCGGGCCGGAAATGGCGCAGAAGTGCTGGGTGTGGCGGAGATTTGTCAGCGCTGGGAAATTGAGCGTGTGGATCAGGTGAAAGATATTCTGGGTCTGATGGGCGACAGCGTTGACAATATCCCCGGGATTCCTGGAGTGGGCGAAAAGACGGCGATGCAATTGGTAAAGCAATTCGGATCTATCGAAAACCTGCTGCAGAATACGGATCAACTGAAAGGAAAATTAAAAGAAAAGGTTGAGAACAATAAGGATAAAGCGATTCAATCAAAGCGTCTCGCTACGATCATCACCGATGTGCCGGTCAGGGAAAAGCCCGATGATCTTATAGCAGTTGAACCCAACCGTGAAGCACTGAGGGAATTATTTACCGAACTGGAATTTCGCCGGCTTGCGGAACAAATGGGGCTTACCGGTAATCCGGTACACGAAGAAACAAAGGCGGGCGTAGCGACAACAGCACCTTTGCAAATACCAAAGAAGAAATCAGCTGCTACTTCACAGGGAAATTTGTTTGATACAGAACCGGAAGTGATCACTGAGCCCGAGCCGTCTCATCCGGAAGATGCGATTCATCAGACCATCGCGGATGTACAACACGTGTATCATCTCTGTGATACTAAGGCGAAACGGGAAGAGCTTGTAAACAAATTGATCGGTCAGAAAAATATTTGTTTTGATACCGAAACAACAGGACTGGATGCATACAAAGCGGAACTGGTTGGGATGTCATTCTCCTGGGCTTCACACGAGGGCTACTATGTTCCTGTTCCTGTTAATCACCTGGAAGCACAGGCCATCGTGGATGAATTCAAAACTGTTTTCGCCAACGAGTCAATTGTGAAAATTGCACAAAATCTGAAATACGATTTGTCGGTTTTGAAACGCTACGGTGTGGAATTAAAGGGAGTATTGTTCGATACGATGATTGCCCATTTTCTCATTCGCCCCGAAATGCGCCACAGTATGGACGTACTCGCGGAAACGTATTTGAATTATGCCCCGGTTTCAATTGAGAGCCTTATCGGTAAAAGAGGAAAAGAGCAAAAAAACATGCGTGATGTCCCTGTTGAACAGGTGGCCGAGTACGCCGCGGAAGATGCAGATGTTACCTACCAGTTGTACACCGTGTTCGCTCCCAAATTACAATCTACCGGAACTACAAAATTGTTTGAAGAAGTTGAAATGCCATTGGTGCCCGTACTTGCGGACATGGAAGCGGAGGGAATAAACATCGACATCAAAGCGCTGCGGGACTTTTCCTCGGTCCTTGAAACTGACATCAATAAAATTGAAAAGGAAATTCAGGACATGGCCGGGAAGAAATTTAATGTTTCTTCTCCAAAGCAGGTTGGCGAAGTGCTTTTTGAAGAATTGAAAATTGTCGAGAAACCCACGAAAACCAAGACCGGACAATATTCCACAGCGGAAGACGTGTTGAGTAAACTCGAAAACAAACATCCGATGGTTCGCCGAATTCTGGATTACCGTGAGCTGGTGAAGCTGAAAAATACGTATGTGGATGTCTTGCCGGATCTTGTCAATCCTGCGACTGGAAGGATTCATACTTCGTATAACCAGGTGGTCGCCGTCACCGGACGGTTGAGTTCCGACAACCCCAATCTTCAGAATATTCCTATCCGGACAGAGCGGGGAAGAGAAATTCGTAAAGCCTTCATTCCGCGGAACAGCGCGTACACTTTACTTTCTGCCGATTATTCACAGATCGAATTGCGCATCATCGCCGAATTGAGCGGTGATCCCGGTATGCTGGAAGCATTCCGCAGCGGGGAAGATATCCATGCTGCAACCGCATCCAAAGTTTACAATGTTCCGATCCATGAAGTTACCGGTGACATGCGCCGCAACGCCAAGATGGTGAACTTCGGCATCATCTACGGTATTTCTGCTTTCGGACTGGCCGATCGCCTGAATATTTCGAGGACAGAAGCAAAGGGAATTATCGATAACTATTTCATGCAATATCCTGCCATTAAAGAATACATGGATATGAGTATTGAAAATGCCCGCAAGAAGGGATTTGTAGAAACAATTCTCGGGCGCCGCCGCTATTTACGCGACATCAATTCTGCGAATGCAACAGTAAGAGGTTTCGCTGAACGTAACGCCATCAATGCACCGATACAAGGCAGCGCTGCCGACATGATTAAAATTGCAATGATCCGGATTCACCAGGAAATGAAAAAGCGAAACATGAAATCAAAAATGCTGCTGCAGGTGCATGATGAATTGGTCTTTGATGCGTACAAATCGGAACTCAATGAATTAAAAGAGTTGGTTGGGAATCACATGAAACATGCGTTAACGCTGAACGTCCCTGTTGAAGTGGGCGTAGGCTCCGGCGAGAACTGGCTCGAAGCACATTGATGAATAGTGAATAGTGATTGGTGAAGAGTAAATAGTTATTAAAAAGATTTCATCTGACAGACAGGGATGAAATGAATTGTAATATGTAATAGTAATTTGTAATGCTAAAATCAATGCTATCTACTCTTCACCATTCACTCTTCACTCTCAAAATTCCGCGAAACAATCATAATTCCGTTGAACAACAATTTTCCCGTTTTCGAATTCCATAAACAGGGCGAAGAAGGCTTTTATTTCTTCGCCGGCGGGAGTTTTTCCGACCGGTAAAGTAAAAACACCTCTCCATACCACTTCAAAGATTACTGTATTTCCGGATACGAATTCACGTTGGATATCATAACTCTGGCTGGCAACAATTTGTTTTCCTTTGTCTGCGCGATCCATGATCGTTTTGATATCGCTGATCCCGCCATGCACATTGAGCATATTCGGGTATTCAATTTGCCGAACTGCCGGACTGAAGTAGTTTGCAAGTTCAGCGCCGGATTTACCGTCTGCTAAATCTGCTAATAATTTTCTTGCAATGTGTAGAATATCGGGTGTTTCCATCAGAGACGGTTTTTAAAATTGAATACACGGCTAAAATGAAATTTCCGTGCCAGCGACACCGCATTAAAATAAAAGTACAAACTTAAAAGGAGAACCGGAACTTAACACCTCCACGTAGCGTCGGTCGAATATAAAAGTTGTCGTCCTGAAAATTTACATCGTAGATTTTTGAAACACCAACGGTATCCTGTTTCTGAATATCTGTGCGTGAAGAAAGGGTACCGCGCAATCCAACACCATAGTAAAGTTCAAAGGCGAAAGATTTATTCATGTCGTAAACTTTTCCCCAAACAAATTCCAGTCCGAATTTGTGACGAAAACGATGCTGGTAAATTGCTTCCGTATATTTATCGCCTTTGGCATTCGTGGTTTCGTTTTCGAACCACTGGTTATTGTAGTAAAGGTATTTGTAAATGAGTCCGGGAGCGATGTAATCCCTCCACCTGGAATCTTCGACCTGAGGCTTGTAAAGTTTATAAGCAATTCGGGCACCGAAACCGTGTTCTTCAAAATAATGGGAATTCGTAAAACTGCGTCCGAATTCAGCCAGTGGATCGTTGACATATACTAAACTGGCGGTGAATTCAATGCTGCGCCTGATGCTGAAAAAGTGTTCGTAATTCAGATTTATTTCATTGATTCCGTATTGGGTAAGGTCAAGAGCCAGCGCATTCTTCTTGTATTCAGGCGCTTCCTGACCGCTCAGTTGACTGAACGGAAGGAATGCTGTTAAAAACAGGAAAATACGGAGGAAGCGATTCATATCGGACAAAGAACGGGCAAATCTTCAAAAAAAAAAGGAGATGCCCAATTTTGAATCAAATTTTATTGCAGAATACGGACAGATTTCATGAAATGTTTCTTTTGGACTGATTTATAGTTGTTTTCACCTGTCCGGGTCAGCAGTAACAATGTGAGAACAGCACATCTGGTGGATTGCTAATAATAACCTCCCGATATGAAGGGGCTTTTCAAAATTGAGTACGGCAGTATCACCCGGAGATGATCAATTTGCGTACATGACGCCGGCCACCGGAAACAAGGTCCACGAAATAAATCCCCGGACTGTTAATTGAAATTTTGTACTCATGTAATCCGCTGTTTAAATCTCCGTTCAGCACACTGGAGACGAGGTGGCCGGTGATATCGGTTACATCCACTTGGACATGCTGATTCTTTGTGAGCAGGAACTGAACGGTTGTGTGCCCAGCAGCCGGATTTGGGTACAACGCAAATCCAAGTTGGATATCTTCTACTTCATCAACACCAACGAGTGTGCCGTTGATGTTGATTTCATCAATATACGTATTGTTACCACCGTCGCTGATATTTTCAAACATCAGACGGACGTTGGGTTTCAGTGCAAAGGGATTCAGAGTGACAGGCTCCAGTCGCCATTGACTTGAATTCGGAGTGAAAGCAGTACTCACAATCCCCGCCGTGGACAGAACAGCGCCGGATTTGCTGAAACGATAATTCCAGGTATGCCCGCAATTCATTGAACCTGCGATCCGCAATTCATCACCGGAAGAACTGTTGCGTTGGGCATTCGCCACTTTGAAAGTCATGGTTGGCTGTGTGACATTTGAAAAATCCATTGGCGGCATGAACCATTTGTCAATCTGTCCGCTGCTATTCGAATAGTTGTTCATGCGAATGGATGAAGTACCGGAACTGGCGGCAGTTGTGACACGGGTCCAGGTTGCTCCGTTGTCCGGGTTAAGAATATATCCGTCCGTCCCCGGGAAGGATGCAGGTACTTCAAAACTTTCAGAGAAAGGAATACTCTGCGATGGCGTACCCGAAACACGAACATAAGCAGTCCGTGTGAAAGAACTGGAGCCTGTAGAATTGGAAGCGGTGAGGGTGACATCATACGTACCTGCCGTGTTGTAAACAACAGCTGGAAAAGAATCCGTGGATGTGGATGGTGTTCCTCCCGGAAAATCCCAGGACCAGGCCGTAGGGTCGCCGTTCCAGCACAGATCGTGGAAGTTAACAGTAGCTCCTGTGCAGATGGTATTTTCATCGGCAGTAAAGTCTGTGTTCGGAATGCACACCTGGGCAGAAAAACCATCTGTACCTGTTGCAGTCAGGTTGCCCTGTGTCCACAAGCTGGATCGGGAACCGGCGGATGAATTCAGAGCGGCATGCATGCGGGTTTTCTGTCCCTGAGTGAACATCACGCCGCAATAGGAATATTCCATGTAATTCTGAACATTCTCAACGATCGGAGGATTGCAGACCGCGCCATTGAGGCTGCAACTGACCCAACCCTTCGTCTCGGGCGTATCGGAAACGCCGTCGTCACCGCAGGCAACTCCCGGTTGATTGGTGCTTCCCCAGACGTGCGCAAGATTCAGATAATGTCCGACTTCGTGTGTAAGGACGCGGGATCTGTTGAGGGTACTTGCGCCGATACTACCGACATAACTATAGAGCGAAATTATGCCGTCTACGTTTGTTGGAAAAGCTGTGCCCGGATAATAAGCATATGCAGCTGCACCCGCCATGGGTCCGGCAAATGAATTGATGACCCAGATATTCAGGTAATTCTGGTAGGGCCATGGATTTAATTTTGCACCATCATCTGCACTCATGGTGAGCGGGGATACAACGCGGTCAATGCCATTTGTACAATTTCCCTGCGGATCCTTGTTGGCCAGGCGGAATTCTATCTGGCTGTTTCCTGCAATTCCCAGGAAAGAGGGAACGATCATGGTAGTATCCGCATTTTGTTTGCTGTAATCTTCATTCAGCACGCGGATGGCATCGTATACCTGTTCATCGGAAATATTTTCAGGTCCATAATTGTGTACTATGTGAAACACAACCGGTATGACATAAGCAATGCCGCCGCCGGAACGTTGATTCCGGTGTTCCTGTTCATACCGTGCAGTGAATTGTTCCAGTTCCTGCTGCTGCATTAAAATCTCCGGATGCTTTTTAACAGCTTCCTTATACACTTCAGTGGTAGCACAGGTTTTCAGCTCCTGGCCTCTTGTCGTATAATTTAGCAAAAGAAACAATACAAGAGCAAGCCTTAATACATTCATGATTGATACTAAATTTTGGGAATCAATGACAGGTGTTTCCGGGCAGAAACCAGGGATTTCAAAGATAGAGATATTTTGAATTTCTCCCCGGAGCAATCGGGTGTATTTTCGTATTCTTTAAACGCTATTGGTGGACAGGAATCGCCGTTTCTAAACAAAAAAGCCCTCCGAATCAGGGAGGGCTTTTTCATTAATGAAGACTGGATTATTATTCGGAGATGATTAGTTTCCTTACGTGGCGTTTTCCGCCGGAAACAAGGTCCACGAAATAAATTCCGGGATTCTGAATGGAAATCGTGTATTCGTGCAGACCGGCATTCAGGTCGTCGTTTGCCAGAGAGGAAACGAGACGTCCGGTAATGTCTACGACATCCAGTTGAACTTTTTGTGCCTGATTGAGCAGGAACTGAACGGTGGTTTTTCCTGCACTGGGATTCGGGTACAATGCAAAACCAAGTTCGATTTCATCCACCTCATCCAGGCCGACAAATGTTCCGGTGATGAAGATGGAATCAATGTAGGTGTTGTTTCCCCTGTCGCTGGTGTTTTCGAACATGAAACGGACATTTGGTTTCAGGGCAAAGGGATTCAGGTTCGCAGTTTCCTGTCTCCACTGACTAGCATTCGGGGTGAAGGAAGTACTGACAATCCCGGCTGTTGCCAGTGTGGCGCCGGACTTGGTGTACCGGTAATTCCAGGTGCGTCCGCAGTTATTGGATCCTGCAACACGGAGTTCGTCGGCAGAGCCGCTGTTTCGCTGAGCATTTGCCACGGTGAAATGCATCGTAGGCAAGGTCACATTCGAAAAATCAAAAGCAGGTGTGATCCACTGGTCCACTTGTCCGCTGGTATTGGTGTAATTGTTAATTCGGATGGAAGCCGTGCCGGAACTGGCGGCGGTTGTCACGCGCGTCCAGGTTGTCCCGTTGTCGGGATTGATGACATAACCATCTGTCCCCGGGAAGGATGCGGGCACTTCAAAGCTTTCGGTAAACGGAATCACCTGAGAAGGCGGCCCGGAAACACGAACGTAAGCAGTCCGTGTGAAAGAACTGGAGCCTGCAGAATTGGAAGCGGTGAGGGTGACATCATACGTACCTGCCGTGTTGTAAACGACAGCAGGAAAAGAATCCGTGGATGTGGACGGTGTTCCTCCCGGAAAATCCCAGGACCAGGACGTAGGATCACCGTTCCAGCACAGATCGTGGAAGTTAACAGTGGCACCAGCACAGACAGTGATCTCGTCAGCTTCAAAGTCGGTATTTGGAATACACACTTGTGTTGGGGAGCCATCCGTTCCTGTTGCAGTGAGGTTTCCAAGTGACCACAGGTTATTGCGGGAGCCAACGGAAGAGTTGAGTGCAGCATGCATACGTGCCTTCTGGCCTTCTGTGAACATTACATCACAGTAAGAATACTCCATAAAGTTTTGAACGTTTTCAATCACAGGAGGATTACACACTGAGCCGCTAAGGTTGCAGGATGTCCAGCCTTGTGTTTCCGGTGTATCGGAAACGTTATCTGTTCCGCCGCAGGCAACACCCGGTTGATTGGTGCTTCCCCAGGGATGAGCAAGATTCAGGCAATGTCCGGCTTCGTGCGTGAGTGTGCGTGAGTTGTTCGGACTGCTGGCGCCGATACTGCCCACATAATCATAGCGGGCGATAACGCCGTCTTTATTTGCAGGGAAAGCCGCACCGGGGTAATACGCATACGCCGCAGCGCCGGAATGAGAAGAAGAGAAGGTATTGATGACCCAGATATTCAGGTAATTCTGATAGGGCCATGGATTTAATTTTGCATTATCGTCGGCATTCATGGTGAGCGAAGAAACCACGCGGTCGATGCCATTGGTGCAATTTCCCTGGGGATCTATGTTGGCGAGGCGGAATTCAATCTGACAATTCGCAGCGATGCCTTGAAAAGAAGGAACAATTGCGGTGGTGTCCGCATTCAGTTTACTGTAGTCGAGGTTCATCACCCTGACAGCATCGATCACCTGTGCATCGGAAATATTTTCCGGGCCATAATTATGAATGATGTGGAATACAACGGGAATGACATATGCGATACCTCCGCCTGCTGTCCGCTGAGTTTTGTTTTCCTGCACAAAGCGGGACGTAAATTGTTCCAGTTCCTGTTGCTGCAACAGGAGTTCCGGATGCTTTTGGATTGTTTCCCGGTACACTTCGTCCGTTACACAGGTTTTTCGTTCTTGCCCATTTGCTGTCCAGCCAATGGTGAGGGACAATGCGAGAGCAAGTAGTGATTTTTTCATGATTGGGTATAAATTTTAGAATGATTTTTGGGAATCTCTGGAGTAAAAACCGAAGAATTCAAAGGTAGCGAAAAAATCACTTTCCGGCTCTGATCTTCAGTGCTTATGACACTTTTCTGACCAATTTTACAAGGCGTTTTACGAACCTGTTAGCTTGTATTTTATAGCGTGATTCCTTTGTTTTTGACTAAAAAATCAGCCAATGGCCTGCCGCAGGTCTTCAATCAGGTCGTTTACGTCTTCGATGCCGACACTGAGACGTAACAGGGAATCCAGTACACCGGATTTTTCCCGAACTTCCCTGGGAATCGAAGCATGGGTCATTGAAGCCGGATGGCCAATGAGAGACTCAACACCTCCGAGTGATTCAGCAAGGGAAAACACTTTGGTTCTGGATGCCATATCAAACGCTTCTTCCATCGAATTTCCTTTCAAAGTGAAGGAGATCATTCCTCCAAAATCCTTCATTTGTGTTTTCGCAATAGCATGGTTGGGATGGTCGGGGAAGCCGGGCCAGTAAATTTTGTCCACTTTCGGGTGCTCTTTCAGGAAACCGGCAATGGCTTTGCCGTTGCTGCAATGACGGTCCATGCGGACATGCAGGGTTTTCAGTCCGCGGAGGACAAGAAAACTGTCCATTGGCCCCGGAGTAGCTCCGCAGGAATTCGCAATGAAAGCCAGCTCTTCGTATGTTTTATCATCATTTGTACACAAGGCGCCCATCACGACATCGCTGTGTCCGCCAAGATATTTTGTAGCAGAATGGACAACAATGGATGCACCCAAATCAAGGGGATTCTGGAGATACGGAGAGGCAAAAGTATTGTCAACAACCAGGAGCAGGTTTTTCTCTTTGGCAATGGCAGCGCAGGCCTTGATGTCAATTATCTTCATGATCGGATTCGTCGGTGTTTCCACCCAGATCATCTTCGTTTTCGCATTGATGTGTTTGCGGATTTCCGAAGCATCATGCATGTTCACGAAATGGAAAACAATACCAAAATGAGCAAAGACTTTGGTAAACATCCGGTAAGAACCGCCATACAGGTCATCGGTGGCAATCACTTCATCTCCGGGGCGGCACAATTTAATGATGGCATCCTCTGCGCCTTGTCCACTGGAAAAGCATAAACCGTGTTTGGCGTTTTCCAGCGACGCGATGCATTTTTCCAGTGCTACACGTGTCGGGTTTTTCCCGCGTGCATACGCATAACCTTTGTGTTTCCCCGGACGCTCCTGTACATAGGTGGAGGTCTGGTAAATCGGAGTCATGATTGCGCCCGTCGTCGGATCAGGCTCCTGCCCTGCATGTATCGCTCGGGTGCCGAATGAATATTCTTTTTCCATGCCGCAAACGTAGGCGTTTTATTCCCGAAGTACAAACGATTCGAAACCGGGATTTCAATGCGAACGAGATTTGGTTTTGGAGTTTTTGTTGTTTAAAAATTTCGCACCTTTTTTGAGTTTTTTAAAACCAACATATCCAGTCATTTATTTTACAAACCATGACAATTCGATGAAAGATGGATTATCCCAAAGTCCTTGTATCTTTAAAAGCAGGTTTTTTACCCTGAACCCCGGATCTTATTTGTAAAACCCCATCTCCTCCACATATGCCCAAACGGATTCGGGCATCATGTAGCGGACGTCTTTCTTGTTTTTTATGGCATCGCGGATAAAAGTGGAGGAAAGCTCCATGCGCGGGGCATCGACGAGTTTTACTTTTGGATGGGAAAACAATTCACTGCTTCGGTTCCCGTCTCTCGGGTAAACATACAACTCGTAACCATCAAGAATCTGCACGTAATTTTTCCACTTGTGAAAAGTTTCAATATTATCGCTGCCCAAGAGCAGTACGAACTGATGTTCGGGATGTTTTTCCTGCAAGTAAGCCAGTGTGTGAATCGTATAACTCGGACGCGGCAATTTGAATTCTATATCTGAAGCTTTCAGTTTCCGGTTGTCGCCGATGGCAAGTTTTACCAGGGCAAGCCTGTGGTAATCCTGAAGCAGGCTGTGTTTTGCTTTCAGCGGATTGTGGGGTGAAACAATGAACCAGACCTGGTCAAGATCCGTGAATTCGGCCATGTATCCTGCAATCACCATGTGTCCATTATGAACCGGGTTGAAGGAGCCGAAATAGAGACCGATTTTCATATTTTGGTTTCGGGTTAATTGTTCGGGTTTCAAAGATTAAAGTTGTGCATTTTTGTTCTCTGCCAACCACCGGAAACTTACT
The DNA here is from genome assembly GCA_035438225.1 of Bacteroidia bacterium. Classification (GTDB taxonomy): domain Bacteria; phylum Bacteroidota; class Bacteroidia; order AKYH767-A; family 2013-40CM-41-45; genus JADKJP01. Next base: position 21,316 of record DAORHY010000002.1, on the reverse strand, counting down.
TTAAAAACTCTTCAACCAGTCGTTCCGCTTCCGCGAGTGCATTCGGGAGGTCATCATTAATGATTACTTTGTCAAAGCGGAATGCATATGTGATTTCATGTTCAGATTTCGCGATGCGGGCTTTGAAGGATTCTGCCGTTTCAGAATTTCTTGTTTTGAGTCGCTGATGCAGGGCTTCTACCGAAGGCGGCATGACAAAAACCGCCAGCAACATTTGTCCGAATATCTTTTTTATTTTTAAACCTCCTTCAACATCCACATCAAAAATTGCAACCTTTTGTTCGCTCCAGATTCTGTCGATTTCGGATTTTAAGGTTCCGTAAAAACGGTCGGTATAGACTTCCTCCCATTCTACAAATTCATCGTTGGCGATTCGCTTTTTAAACTCTTCCACGCTGATGAAATGATAATCTTTTCCGTCAATTTCATTGGTTCTTTGGGGGCGTGTTGTTGCGGATACGGAGAATTCAATCTTTGGATTTTGTTGCAGGAGATGATGCACAATAGTTGTCTTACCACTGCCGGATGGCCCACAAAACAATAACAATTTCCCTTGCATCATCCTCAGAGAATATTCAGCACCTGTTCTTTGATCCTTTCCAGTTCGTCTTTCATCCCCACAACGGCTTTTTGCATATTTGCATCATTCGCTTTGGATCCGATGGTATTCACTTCACGTCCGATTTCCTGTCCGATGAAGGAAAGTTTTTTCCCGCCGGACGGGTCGTCTTTCATGGTTTTCAGAAAATAATTCAGGTGACTTTTCAGCCGCACTTTTTCTTCAGAAATATCATATTTCTCAATGTAAAATATCAGTTCCTGTTCGAGGCGGTTCCTGTCAATGTTGTTTACCTGGATGAATTCTTCAAGATTCATCTCCAGCCGTTTTCTGACCAGCTCTATGCGTCCTGCTTCAAATGGTTCCAGCTCCGTCAACCCTTTTTCAATTGCCTCAATACGTTCTTCCAGGTCTTTTGTAAGGCTCTGGCCTTCCATTTTTCGAAACTCCTGAAAAGCGGCAACGGCCTTCCCGATCGTGAGTTTCACGGCATTCCATTCTTCTTCATCGAGCTGATTTTTTTCCGTATTCAAAACATCCGGCAGACCGAGAATTATTTTCAGGAAATTTGCCGGCGGCAATTTCAGGTCGTCAGAAATTGATTTTAATTCTTCGTAATAGGCTTTTACCAAAAAAGCATTGATGCTGCTTTTCTTTGGTGCTTCCTGTGATTCGACCGAAATGGTGCACTCGACTTTCCCGCGTTCCAGCTGCCTGCTGAGATCGCCGCGAATTTCAAATTCTTTTTCACGGTAAAGGGAAGGCAAACGCAGGGTCAGATCAAAAAATTTGCTGTTGACCGATTTGATTTCGACGGAAATGGTCTTGTTCCTGTGTTCGATAGTTGCATTACCGAACCCGGTCATGGAGCGAATCATGGGTGTGGGGTTAAACGAGCGAACAAAAATACGTTAAGATTTGGCTTTACCAAGTGCAGGGGCATTCACGAGATAAACTCCTGCAAAGATAAGTATACACGCCAGGACCTGCACCGGACCAATACTTTCATGTGTGATCAAAAGCGAAATGAGGGTGGCAAAGAGCGGCTGGAGATAAATGTAAAAACTAACGACTGATGGAGAAAGGTGTTTCAGGCCATAGGTATTGAACAGGTAAGCAAAAAATGTCGTAAAGATCAGTACGAATGCCACTGCTGACCATACTGCAGGTGTAAACGTCTGCCATTCAACCTTTGTCAGGCCCGGAGCACCGAAGGGGATGACCAACAGTAACCCAAACACAAAGGTCCATTTGATGACCTGCCAGGTGTCGTATTTTTTCATCATCCTTTTTGCCCGTACCATGTAAAGTGCATAGGAAGCAGCGTTGATAAAAATCATCAGGTCGCCGATAGCCGTTGCCTTTCCTGTGCTGGTCTGATAGTGCAGGATCAGGGTCACTGCACCGGCAAGTCCCAGCGCGATCCCGCCCGATTGTATCCATTTCAGGTGTTCTTTCAGGAATAAAAATGCCATCAGTGTGACCAGGATGGGTGTTGATGTCATGATCAAAGCGGCATTGATGTTGGATGTGCGGGACAGTCCTTCAAAAAATAAAAGTTGGTTGATCGCAACACCAAACAAGCCCAACTCAAAAAAACGCAGATAGTCTTTGCGCTCTACCGGCTTCCTGTCCGTGTGGCCGCGGTCGAGCAGGAAGAAAAGTCCGGTTGCACACAATACACGCAGTAAAATAAATGCTGACGGAGAAATGTACTGTGGCATCGCAATTTTAGCAATACTGAAGTTCGCGCCATAGATCAGGTTAGCAAGGAAGATGGATACGTGCGCCTTTCGGTGTTCCGGCATTTTTTAATTACGTGTTTTTCAATGCTGTTTTTGCAAGGGACACCACCTGCTTCGAGTTCCCGATAAATATTTCTTTCCCGATGATCACTACCGGACGTTTGAGGAAAGTGTATTCTTCGAGAATGTATTTCCGGTAATCTTTTTCAGTCAGAGAGAGTTTGTTGAGTCCGAGGCTCCTGTATTTCAGGGCGACGCGGCTGAACAGCGCTTCGGCGGAACCTGCAAGCCGGATCATCTCGTCAAGCTGCACAGCCGTGATTTTTTCAGTCTTGATGTCCTGCAATACAACCTCTTTCCCGGGCTTGATTTCCTTGAGGATGCGCTGACAGGTAGAACAGGTGCTGAGGTGATAAATTTTTTTCATAAGGAACTGCAATGTTAGATTTTTTCCGGAAGAATGACCGGGAGCAACAGTAAATGTTTTACATTTTCCGGCCTCCCATGCTAAGGTTGTCCAGGACAGGTCGGTTCCACAGTACAAAAGGCAGCGTTATCTCTGATCAACTCAGCATGCCGGTTGACATGCATGAAACCTGGTCCGGAGTCTGGGTGTGCCCCGGATTTAATTTCGTAGACCTGCGCAAAGGGTGTCTCTCGAGCATGGTTTCGGGAGAAAAAGTTTATTTCAAAAGGAAATATCCAAAGGCCAGCCAGAGCAAACCTTTGACCAGAAAGAATAAAAATCCGATCAGTCCTGCTTTTTTAAAGAAATTTTTTGAGCTGGAAAACAGCTGTTTTTTTTCCGGGCCGGTCATCCTGCAAAGAAATAAAAAAAAAGGGAGAGTAGCGCAGTTACTCTCCCTCAATCATCACATTACAACACTATTTTTATCCAAATTCTCTTGTGAATTTTCTAAATGGCTATTGAATTCAGTTGAAATAAATGAATTACTGAACAATAGAAATTTAACATTCTATTCTCCGTATTCCCAACCCCTGAACCGGTATCCCGAAACTCATTTGTCCAGATACGCTTCGTACATCCAAACCAGTTTTTCCTGTTCCCGGATGTAGTCGCTCATCAGGGCGTTTGTTCCTTCATCACCGGCTTCAGCAGCCATGGTCAGGATTTCACGTTGGCGGATGATAATTTTCTGAAATGCATTCACAACACTTTCAACGGCCGCTCTTCCGCTAGTGACGTTTTTCACTTCTTTCACTTCACTGATGTGGAGGTAATCGTTGAAGGTGTGTTTTGGTGTATGACCGAGTGTGAGGATTCGTTCGGCGATTTCATCCACTTTGAGCACGAGGTTATTGTAGAGTTCCTCAAATTTGAGGTGAAGCTCAAAAAACTTTTCACCGCGGATGTTCCAGTGAAGACCACGGGTGTTCATGTAAAAGAGCTGGTAATTTGCCAGGAGGACATTCAGATTTTCCGACAAAGATTTTGCCTTTTTCTTGTCAATTCCTATACTGTTGAATTTGCTCATACTGTGTTCTTGGTGCTGCAAAATTCGGACTCCGGATGATATAAATCAAACAGATATATTTTATCTTCGTATAGATATAGTCTATATATATGAATTTACAACAACTGGAATACATCCTTGCTCTGGACCGGCACCGGCATTTTGCCCGGGCTGCTGAACATAGTTTCGTCACACAACCGACCTTGAGCATGATGGTACGGAAGCTGGAGGATGAGTTGGGTATTGTCATTTTTGACCGCAGTCATCAGCCCCTGGTACCTACCCGGGAGGGTGAGGAAATTATCCGGCGGGCAACACACATCCTCGCGGAAGTCAACCGCATGCGTGAATTTGCCATCGAAACAAAAGAAGGAATTACCGGAGAATTTCGGCTTGGAATTATCCCAACTCTGGCGCCCTATCTTTTACCCTTATTCATCCGGCCGTTCAGTCAGAAATTTCCGTCCATGAAACTGATCATCCGTGAAGCAGTAACAAATGATATCATCCGTCAGCTGAAAAACGGTGAAATGGATGCAGGCCTGGCCGCGACTCCACTCAATGAAGAACAACTGGAAGAACATCCGCTTTTCGATGAAGAGTTTTATGCCTATGCATCCCGTAGCGAAAAGCTTCCGGCGAAGAAATTTCTTTTACCGAAAGAAATCGACATTCATCACCTGTGGTTGCTCGAAGAGGGGCATTGCCTGCGGAACCAGGTTTTTAATTTGTGCGAATTGAAAAAAAAGGATTTGGATGGAGAACATATCTGTTACGAAGCCGGTAGCATAGAAACCCTTGTCAACCTGGTGGACCGGTATCAGGGAATTACAATTATTCCGGAACTTGCCGCTGCACAACTTAGCTCCGCTCAAAATAAAAAAGTACGGGAGTTCGCCAATCCAAAACCGGTACGGGAGATTAGTCTTGTTGTGATGCGGAATTTTCCAAGGAAAAAATTTTTAAAAGCAATTAAAGAAGAGATCATTACCATTGTTCCGTTGGAAAAGAAAAAAAGGAATGCCAGGATAATGGACGCTTTTTAACCGGGAACAACAGGAGGTAGAAAAAATAGCAGGCATTAGCAGGATTCAATTAATCGATCCTGTGTTTGCTGTTTGTGGAAATATTTTCTACTGTCCATTCAACCGGCTTTACGAAGGGGTGTTTTCTCACACTGCAATCCTGCTTCATGCAGATTTTGCAGGAAAATTCCAGGCAGCCGTCGGTATGTACAAATAATTCTACACTTTCTCCAAAATGCTCCCTCACCAGTTTCTCGAGCCGGTCAATTTCATCGTGGGCTTCGTGTACATTCAGAAACCAGGGAACGGTCATGTGGCAATCGAGATGCAACATACCTCCGTACTTTATGATCCGGAGATTGTGCAGATCAATCCAGTTTTCCCGGCGGTTCTGTTGAAAGGTAATCACTACCTTTTTGAGCAACTCGGTATCTGCTTCGTCCATGATACCGGCAAGAGAAGTACGTATGATCTTGTAGCCGGTAAAAATAATGAAGAACGCAAACAACAAAGCCACTGCACTGTCCAGCCAGGATAGCCGGGTAAAATAGATCAGGATCAAACCGATGATGATGCCTACAGTTGAATACGTATCCGACTGAAGGTGTTTCCCACTGGCAATAAGAGCAAGGGAATTGTTTTGCCGGCCCTTCCGGATCGCATAAAAACCGACTGTAAAATTTATCAGGGCAGTAAAACTCACCAGGTAAATCCCATAATCAAGTTTTCCGATTACATGCGGGTGCTGAAGATTGTTGATGGCTTCATAAATGATGATCAACCCGGCAACGGAAATCAGTGTTCCTTCGATGGCGGCAGAAACAAATTCAACCTTACCATGCCCATACGGATGGTTTTCATCCTTTGGCCTTGCAGAAAGATAAAGGCTGTACAAGCCAATAAATCCACTCACAACATTGATTGTGCTTTCCAGTGCATCGGTGAGAATGGAAACGGAGTTGGTAATGTACCAGGCGCCAAGTTTAACGGCAAACAATGCCACACTCACGGTAGCGACAATTTTTTGAAAGGCGAAGTTTTGCCTGGCTGTGGTCATCCGGGGATACTTATTCGAATGCAATTTAGGAAGTGTGGTGGACTTATCACTGTGTTTAACCGGAAATATTCAGGACATTTTAAAAACCTGTTTGGGGAATGCACTGCCCAATTTTAATGGTTGAAAGGAAGAACATGGATTGTTGAACGCTGCAACGGAAGACGAATTAAGAAGTATTTCAAAAGCAGATACGACATTTAATAACCGAAAGAAATATTTTTATCTGCGGATAAAGCCCGAAATAAATTCGGGGATGCGGTTTAAATCCTTTCCAGCGCAGATGGAAGCTGCATGGCCCGCCTCCATGCTGCCAACTGGCCAAGGTGCATGGACTCATGATTGATACACATGAATAACGCGAGGTCCGGCAATGTTGGTATCAGGGATTGAAACCTCCATTTGAAAGGAGCAGTCAATTCTTCCGGATTTTTTTAAGCAATAAACTCTTTACTTTGTTGTGTTGAAGTTCCAGCTCTTTCAGAAGTTCTTTTTTCGAAGGGATTTCATTGTGTCCTCCTCAGGTTTTCGGGAGTCGCCGGGACCCTGACGAAGAAAAAGTTCCGCCCAGCCGGGAAGCATTTCAAAAGTTCTACCCAGGTCCTCCACCATCAAAGCACTTCCGGAAACCAGGTGTCCCAGTGTAAATGCAGGATGATTGATCAATCCACTCGATGGTACACTGGTCATTTGTTTTTCATTCAGGTCGCTGACAAGTTCCGCCGCATAGACGAAGTTGAAGTCGTACTGCAGCAGGATGCTTTTCAGCAGTTGCGTAGTTTCCATTGGTGGCATATCGTTGCGGCAGGCAAATTTACAAATATCATCCGGGCAGCTGCAGGAACAGTCCGGTTATAATCACACGAAATAATTACCTTCAGCTTTTTAAAAATAATGATCATGGACAAACGATTGATAACAACCGCCCTTACTGTGGATGGCTACAGAATTGCAGAATCACTGGGAGTCATTCGCGGAATTACAGTTCGTAGCCGCAGCATATTGGGAAATCTCGCAGGAGGTATCCAGACAATTTTCGGAGGCAATATCAGTATCTACAAGGAACTTTGCGAACAAACCAGGCTGGAAGCTTTCGAGGAAATGATACAGCATGCGGAACAACTGGGAGCCAACGGAATTGTAAGCATGCGCTACGATGCAAATGAGGTCATGAATGGTGTGACGGAGGTCCTGGCGTATGGTACAGCCGTGAAGTTGGAGAAAATATAGATTTTAATTTGCGCTGAATCGCCACAGCTTCACGCAGGATGCTCAACAGCGGTCCTTCAAAAGAAAAACACCGTTCCTTCACAACCTTGTGCCGGAACGGTGTTTTGTACTGAGTACAATCAGTAAGCGGACCTATTCAACAATAAATTGTGTCCGGCCAAAGAATTCTCCGTCAGTTCCGGTAACCTGTACGGTATACATCCCCTGTGCAAGTTGTTTGGTTGATAAACGGATGGATTCCGTTTGTTTGCCTGCAAAGTCACGGTTTACAATTCTGCCGGTTACATCCATGAAGGAGATCTGCAGGTCCGGGTGTTGGTTATCAAATCGAAGTGAAACATAATCGGTAGCGGGATTCGGATACAAAGTGAATCCCGAATTTACAGCTCCGGTACTTTGAATCCCGTCGATGAGCATATACCCGAGATTCAGCCATTCATTCACGCCGCGTATTCCTGTTCCGTCATAACCTCCGACGGCAGCCATGTACAGACTGTCATTGTAAACCAACCCAACCAGGTCGCTGATATTGCTGACATGCGTTGTTTTTTCCGTACCGATCAACCATTGGTTCAGCGTGAGATCCCACCCCCAGCAATCTCCAAGTGCTTCAGTTCCCTGTCCTGTCGGATCACCACCTGCAAAAATAATCATTGGTTTCAGGTTTTTGTAAACGGTGCCAGCTCCGAGACGTGACACTCGTCCTCCGGGGTAAGCCGGAATAGAGGTCCAGGTAATGGTTGCCGGGTTAGCAGGATCAACCAAGCCCTGGTAGGCTTCATCAACTGGTCCGCCATTGATCTGGGAGTATCCTCCTGCGATGATGATCTGATTTCCATTCATTCCGCCGCGCAGGCCGGAAGCAGGAGTGCCGATGGTAGAAGTGCCATTGGTCCAGGTGTCATTGTAAGTGTCGTAGATCTGTACGATGTTCTGATCACCGCCGCCGTCGTATCCGCCGATATAATAAATGATGGAATCATGATATACTCCGGAAGCATAATCACCTACGGCAATTGGCATGGGAGCGTGAGTGCTCCAGGTTCCCGCTGCGATGTCGTAGACATAATTGTTTTCATCGGGGGCAAATCCGGTTGAATAACCGCCGATGCAGTATATTTTTCCGCGCACGGTGTGAGCGGAGAACTGATATTTTGGTGAAGGCATCGGGTTCGAAGCATTCCATACACCGAAAGCATCATTGAAGGAATTCACACTGGCTTGGATAGCAGCAGTACCACCGCCTCCGAGTGAATAAAGTGTTCCGGGTGATGTGGAAGTGACACCGTCCAGGTGAAAAGCACCTGCAAGTCCGAATGCTGGAACTGCAAGTTCGGCTTTGCTCACCCATCCGTAATTTTCGAATGCTTCGTAAACGGTGACGTCTTTGGTGAGCGTATCGTTGCTGTTGTCAGTGTCGCCTGCGAGGGAAGTATAAACGGCGATAGAATATGCACCGGTTGTCGCCGGAGTCCAGGGGTCGAAACTTACCTGGGCAGAAGTTCCGAAGCTAAGTGCATTCACGGTTTTGGTGGATGAATAGCCGCCGGTGATGGTCATGGTTACATCAAAGGTATGCACGCCAAGACTGTTGTTTACTACGGTTGCCTTTGGCGTTTGCTGCACCAATCCGGTGTTTGCGGAAACATCGATGGAGCTGGACGCAACTTCTGTCAACGGAACACGGATTGGAGTTTCCCATTTGAACATCGGGGCGTCCAGTTCATTGGAGCCTGTCCAACCGGTGGAATCATCTACAAAATCAATGTCCGTGTGTATCAAAGCGTCGGCGACAATCCAGGTGTTGCCGTCATTTGGGCTGTAAGCTGTTCCGTTTTGAGAATTGGCGGCAGGATTGGATAAAAAATAAGTGGAATCTGTTCCCGGAACATAGCAGGCGCTGAGAACGGTTGTGAAGCCACCGGTATTGCTGCCGGCCAGCGTCCAGGTTGTTCCTCCGTCTGTGGTGCGGATGATATCTGCGCTTCCGCCGACACTTCCGCTGGAAGCAATGCCATTCATCTCGTCACGGAATGCAATGGCGCCAATGTAACTGCCTGTGAGCGGAGTGGAAGCAACGGTCCAGGTCAATCCGAGGTCGGTGGATTTGTATATTCTTCCCAGATTCGTTCCAAACCAGATTGTATTTCCCTTTACTGTGAAAACATCTGTGATTCCGAATTCACCCGCCAACATGGTAGGGATACTTCCGGAAGGAACACGAACCCAGTTTGTTCCACCGTCCGTCGTTGTGTAAATTTCAAAATACCCGCCGGTAGGGTCACCCATGCAAAACCCGTTGTTTACATCTTTGAAATAAACCATGTTCGGAAAGTTTCCGGAAGCGGAGAATGCAGCTGTCGGTTGTGTTACCCAGGTAAATCCGCCATCCTCTGTTTTTAGAATTGCTCCGGCGCCGCCGGAAGGGTTGAACATGGCAACCCATGCCGTGTCTTCTCCGACTGCGCAAATGCAGGATGGAGCGAGCCCTGCGGCATTCGAAATTCCGCCACCGAGCCAATTGGCGCCACCATCAATGGTGCGGGTAAATTCCTGTACTGCTGTGGACTGGTTCAGGGGATCTGCCACAAGCCCCCAGCATACATTTGTATTCACTGCATCAATGAACTGTACAAAGTAACCGGGAGTGATGTTGGAAGTCTGTTGTACCCATTGTGCACATACGCTGGTTAGATTCAATGCCAGAAGAGCAACGAGTAGAATTTTTTTCATAAGAATTGGGATTTGTTTGTTGGTTAAACGTAAATAAATTAAGGCTTTTTTTTCCATTCAGGCAAATCAGTCAGTCTCTTTAACAATGCTTCTTTTTGAAAGAGGGAAAAAGAAGAAAAAACACAGGAGAACAGTGTTCACTGGAATCCTGCAGGAAAGCTACAAGACAGGAGGAGGAATGCAATTTTTTTAAATTGTACAATCGTTGTTTCGGGAAAATAACCGAATATTGCATCCCCGGTGAAAGCCGTATCCGCATTGCTTTTTAAATCAAATTACAATGGCAACAATTCACATTAATGCAGCACCCGGTGCTTTTGCAGAAACAGTTTTATTTCCCGGTGATCCGTTACGTGCGAAATTTATCGCTGAAAATTTTATCGAAGGCGCCAAAGAGGTGACCAATGTCCGAAATATGCTGGGGTTCACCGGAACCTACAAAGGAAAGAAAGTGTCCGTCATGGGCTCCGGAATGGGGATTCCGAGCTGCAGTTTGTATGCGAAAGAACTCATTACGGACTACGGCGTGAAAAATATAATCCGAATCGGTACTGCCGGTGGATTGAAGGGCACACAACTGAAAGACATGGTGATTGCGATTTCAGCTTCCACCGATTCAAATGTAAACCGTGCACGTTTGCTCGGGTTTGATTTCGCTCCTGCAGCAAGTTTTACGCTTGCAAGGAAAGCGGTGGAAGCAGCGGAACGAAAAAAATATCCCGCCCTGGTCGGCTCCTGTTTCTCCTCGGATTTTTTCTATCATCCGGTTGCAAACCTGGTCGATCAGATGGAAAAGATGAATATTCTTTGCATTGAAATGGAAGCCGCCGGGTTGTTCGGTGTCGCCGCCGAGTATGGGGCAAATGCACTGGCGATTCTTACCATCAGCGATCATATCCGCACCGGAGAAGCCATGACTTCCGAAGAACGCCAGCTTGGATTAAGTCACATGATTGAGGTTGCGCTGGAAACACTGTAATCATTTGAACAACAGGAACCGCGAAGGCAGCGGAATGACCGGATAATTTTCTTCGAAGAGAGGCATGTCTAAAACCTGACAATTGGTTTCTAATAAAAATGAATGGGGACGGGTTGGTTTAGTTTGGGTGATGTTGCGGATTTGAACCTGTAAACGGAAGTGTTGTGTGGTCAGTCTGTGAAGCGGTTGATTGAAAACGAAATTATTTACTTACATAATACAGTACTGGTTAGGCAGGATTTGTGAATTGGTTTGGATACTGCCATGAATTCCTGACACCCCTGTTGTTTTTACTTCCTGCTCACTACCTGTTTCTGATTTTTTTCACGGCATTAACACATCGGAGAAGTGGGACGGTCGCAATTTTTGTTATTTTTCAAAAATATTTTTTCGGTTCAATTCGCGAAAAAGTTCATCATGTTTAATCCTGAACGCATCATCAGCCGGCTGGATAAAAACCGGAATGTTTTTCAGAGTCTCTTGTCCGATACGGATGATGAACAAATTTATTTTCAACCTGCTCCGGGCAAATGGTGCCTGCTGGAAATTGTCTGTCATCTTTACGACGAAGAAAGGGAAGACTTTCGTGCACGGCTGAAACACGTTTTAACCACACCCGACCAGCCCTTGCCGTCAATCGACCCGCAAGGTTGGGCGGCATCGGGAAAATACAAAAACAGGGACTTCAAAATTGCATTCGAAAATTTCCTGGACGAGAGAAAAAAATCGCTCGACTGGTTGCAATCGTTGCCGCATCCCGACTGGAACCAATTCTATTCTCATCCGAAATTCGGACCCATGAGCGGGAAGTTGTTTTTGAGCAACTGGCTGGCGCATGATTACCTGCACATGCGGCAGATTATTTTTACGCGTCATTCTTTTCTCGGAACGATGAGTGGAGAGAACCTGAAGTATGCAGGGGATTGGTGAGAGTAAATGAGTGAAGAGTGAAGGGCAACGGAGTCGGTCAGTTATTTTGCAGTTGGTCCCCCGGCCCCCTTGACCACTGAAGTTGTTTTAACAAATTTCAATACAAATTTTTCCCCTTTACACGTCTTCAAAAAATTATTAATTTCAGCCCGAACACAAAACCCCTACACTACATGAAAAAGGTACTAAAAGTCATTGGAGTGCTGATATTGCTGGTTGCCCTGGTCATCGGCGGTTTTGCAGCATTCATTTCCCTCCGGGGAATTCCTTCGTATGAAGTTAAAGTCCCGGATATTCCGAAGGTCGAAATAACCCCTGAGCGTGTTGCCCAGGGAAAAAAGATTGCAGGAATGTTGTGTAACAGTTGTCATTTTAATCCAGCAACCGGAAAGTTCACCGGCCGCAGCATGACTGAAGTAACACAGTTTGGCAAAATTGTTTCGCGAAACATTACGCATGATCCTGAGATTGGAATCGGAAACTGGTCAGATGCTCAACTGATCTATTTTATCCGGACAGGCATTCATCCGCTCACCGGGAAATATTCTCCTCCCTATATGCCCAAGCTAATGCATATTTCAGATGAGGATCTCAATTCAATCATCGCTTTTCTGCGTTCCGATGATCCCCTGGTTCAGCCGGATAAAACGGAAGGCCCGATGACTGAGCCGTCTTTCCTGACAAAGTTTTTATGTATGGTTGCTTTCAAACCCTATCCGTTTCCGGAAAAGCCAATTCCCGGCCCGGATACGACCAATCAGTTGGCATGGGGGAAGTACCTTACTCTTTATCAATTGGAATGTTTTGCCTGTCATTCCGCTGATTTTACAAAGATGGATGTTTTTGAACCGGAAAAATCACTGGGTTTTTTTGGCGGCGGCAATGTATTGAAGAGCCAGGACGGAACCATGGTTACCACGATGAATCTGACACCGGACGAAGAAACGGGAATTGGAAAATGGTCGGAAGCGGAATTTGTGAAAGCACTGAAGTTTGGAATCGTTCCGAATGGACCTGCATTGCGGAATCCAATGATTCCCTATGTTCAGCTGACAGACGAAGAAGCAAAAGCAATATTCGCTTATCTCAGAACAGTGCCGAAAATAAAACATGCAGTGAACAGAGGAATCTGATTCTGAATAATCATTTACTACGCAAGACGGAAGATTTCTGTCTTGCGTATTATTTTTTCATACCGGTTGCAGGGGTGTTCAGAATGCCCAATACTGCATTGTACCCGTTCCTCGCCTGCTGGTTGTTGGGGTTTATGTTGGTGAGTAAATACTCCCATGTTTTCTTTGCCATTTCGAAGTTGCCGGTCGAATAGTATGCACCACCAAGATTGTAGAGGATATCTTCATTTGTCTCGTCCAGTTTGTTTCCCCATTCCAGGAACCGGATGGCGGTTTGAAATTCCTTTTTTTCGCCAAAAAGGAGTGCGTTGTTTTTTAAGATTATTGCATACTCTTTCAACTTGGGTTCTGAGTGGTGTAATTCTTTCACTTTCATCCATGCATTGAAGGCATCTTCATATTTTTCCTGATGAAAATAAGCGACACCGAGGTTCAGGTAGCCGTTCGCAAAACGAGGGTAGATGTCAATTGCTTTTAACAGATAAGTAACGCCTTTCTCCAGGTATTCTCTGCGCACAGGGGAATCTTTGTATTGCGGTTGTACGCTTTCGTTGATAAAGCTTTTAGCGGCATTTGCATTCACCAGGACACTGTTTGTTGAAACATTTACATCGTGTGTGAACAAGGAGAAGTCGTCCTTCCATTGCGCATTTCGTGCGATCACCTGAGTTGTGCATATTAAAGTGAGAACGCCAAGAAAGCCAAGCACTATCATCTGCCCGGTTTTTTTTGAATTTGAACGAATGCTTTCTAATCCATAAATAATGGCCATGGCAAGCAAAACGCAAAACGCAAATGAAATAATATAGGTCAGACGTTCACTGAATGTAGTTCCGATTTCAACAGCCAGATTGGAGATCAGGAAGAGATGGGCAAAATAGAAAAGCATGAAAAAGACGGCAATGTTTTTCTTCCGGATGAAAAGAAAAATCATCAGCCCGATCAATGCCGCATGCAGAACCAGGGAGCCGATGTAGAGAAGATTTCCGGGTTGAATGAACGGAATTTGATTGTAGGAATAATCCACAGACAAAGGATGCGGATAAATGAGCATCCACAGGTATTTACCAAGCAGGTAAACTTTTGTTGCAATTTTTTCGGGCACTGTACCCAGAATATACTGGTTGTTCAGCACCTCTTCGGTTGCTTTTTGGGAAAGATCTGTGACCCGGGTTATGGAAATCCTGATCAGCAGATAGATTCCCGTTACGGCATAATAGGGCAGAGAAATCAGCAGGGTTCGTTTCAGTGGAACTTGCATGACCAGCAGCAGAAAGAGAGGCAATAACACAACAAACAGAACACCGTATTCTTTAGACAGGAGGGAGAGAAATAAGGCAAGACAACCCCATACTACATTCGTTACTTTTTTGGTATCGATATACCGGGCACAAAAAATGAATGTCAGCAAATAGAAAAGCAGCGGGAACAATTCATTGCGGCTTTTAATGTTCGCAACAACTTCTGTGTGGATAGGATGGATGGCAAATAAAAATACGGCGAGAAATGCGGTATCCGGATTTTTCGGGAAGACATACTTCCGCAGGAAATACAACATGAGGGCCAGGGTAATCGCATAAATCAAGGCATTGAAAAAATGTCTGACATGCGGATTGTCTCCGAAAATACTCTGTTCAATTGCAAATGTAACTATGGATAAAGGACGGTACCGGCCACCGGAAAACTGTTCAGAGCCGCCGTGGGTTTCGTAAAAATAATCCAGCTCTCCATGTGAAAATATTTTACTTATTCCGGCAGTACCTTGTTGCACCCATTTATTTTCCTTGATGATGAGGCCGTCGTCAAGCGCATATTCATTTTGAATCGTGTTGGCATACAATAGAAACCCAAGCAGGAAAATAAACAAACCCTGGATTTGAAGTTTGTGAGTAAAAAAATATCCGGGCGCAGGTTTTGGGAGCGGGGGAGGTGCAACCGGCTTATTTTGTTTTTTATGTTTTGACATAAAGAAGGAGAAAGCTGCGGAAATAAGAAATTAATCTGACGAATGTACAAAGGAAGACAAAATTGCACAAGGAGCAGGAGCCTTCGGTGGAAACCTACAAAAGGAAGAACCTTCCTCTGCATATTGTATACGGAGGAAGGTTCTGAAAAATGCGAATGAAACGGGGGCCTACTCTTTTATCAGTTTTACAAGCGAAGAGCTGTTAGCCGTTGTGATGGTACAGAGATAAATTCCGGAAGGAAGGAACCCAAGGTCGGTACTTTCTCCGCTGAAGATGTTGCGGATCATCACAGTTTTGCCATCAATGCTATGAATATTCAGCGTAGCCGGTTCATGTGATTTCTGAGGGAACTCAAACACAACGTTTGCCAAGGCGGGGTTTGGCGATGCCTTAATCAAAAAGGTCTGGACAGCAGATGCATTCAGTCCTGTACTGATCCTGATACTATTCTGTGTTGTGTTGGTCATTACCGGGGGATTCCAGTCGAACACAATACCTGCACGGTTAGTGATGGATGTGCTTTGCGGAAGGTTGGGAAGCGTCCGGATGGCGAAGCTCACATACCCGTTGCTGCGCACCAGATCAGCACCGCTGTCAGGAAGTTGAATGTTGTAGAATGTGAATCGTGCCACACCATTTCCTTCCATGGTAAAGTTAACAGTATGCGAAGAACCGGTCAGCCGGAAGGAAAGAAGATCCAGCCCGGCATCGAGTGTATCGTACACAGTTACATTGTCGGCCGTTGCGTTCCCTGTATTTTGGAAATGTATGGTGTAATTAATTTCAGTACCAGCATCGATTTCTCCGGATGGTTCAGCAAGTTTTTCGTTGGGATCCCAGGCCAGAGTGATGAGCTGATGCAGATTCACCACATTGTTGGCAGGAACCGTGTCATTCGAAGGCCCGATGGATAGCGTGGAGTTGAGATAATTCCCGAGTACTGCTGATGAATCCGGCAACAGGTAGAGCATGATTGAGTTGTGTTGTCCGGGAGCGAGGTTTGAATACGCCCATTGTATTGTTTGTCCGTTTTGGGCAGCCGGAGCAGGGTTTGAACTGATAAAGGTGTAAAGCGAATCCATTACAAAAGTAATGGTGTCACTTTCTGTTGCCGTGCCGTTGTTCTGGAAAGATATGGGCATCGGCTCGGGTTGTCCGGGTTTAGCGCCCCAGTTCGGACAGGTCACGGAAACTTCATGCACATTCGGGATTTGCTGAAATCCAAAATTCAGTCCGGAACCAGATTGGGTCTGAGGGTTACAGGATAACACGGCCGGTGTAGTCGTTTGGACCCAGTATAAAATTCCACCAGTTGAAAGGGTATAGGTGAGCGTCGAATCAAGATAGAAGAAGGCGTAATTCCCGCCGGCATCCGTAGACACAAAATAGTTCCCGGGGAGCAGGTTCACCACACGATTGGGTATTCCCGGTTCCAACGTATCCCTGGAACCGTTACCATTGACATCATTGAACACGGTTCCGGTAAGGTAGGAGAAGTTCACACTTCCTGTTCCGACGCAAGGCCCAAAATGAAAAGCAAAACCGGAAGGCATATTGCAAGACAGGCTCACAGGAAACATTGTCGTGATGCTTGGATATGGGTAAGCATTCGCCCAGTTACAAACAGTGTCACCAAGTGCAATGAAGTCGGCATTGGTGGTGCCACGCATTCCGATTTGTGTGTTGAGGGGATTGTTCACGAGCGAATTATTCCCATAGATAAACTTAATACAATTGGAAGTCTCAAATAGCCACAGCTGGATATTTACATCGCCGTTCCCGACGAAGTAGGAGTAGTGCAGCCATTGAACAATTGTAATACGGTTCGGGGCCGTACCGATGGTGACGTACTGCAGGCTTGCGTTCGCATTTGAATTTTTCAGGTCAGCGCCGAAAGGAGCAACGATGTTGTTTCTTGCACCACTAAGGATTGTATAAAATGCATTCGTACCTGTTGAGTCCAGTTCAACATAACCGTTGGTGTTCACCGACATGTAATCATGCGGTGTTCCTGCATGATTAAAAGTAAAGCCGATGGGAATCCCCTGATATACCACATCGTCAACACCCGGAGCATCGAGTGTGGTGCCGGTGATTACGTTGAACGTATCCAGCGATGCTGTAAACGGAAGAGCTGCTACCTGTGCATGGGAAATACCAGAGCCAAGGAGAAGCAGGAAGAATGCACTAACAATGCAGCGTAGGTTTTTTTTCATTTGTTTTTGGTTGATTGTGGAAGCGGGATGAGGGAACAAATCCTGAAGCCAAATTGCAAAGTTAAATGAACAAAGCAAAGACTCCGGAAAGATATTTTTACGGGACATGGAAAAATGCAAATTTAGCTTGGTTTAAAACCGTAAATTGGATCCGGAGCAGACCGGATAAACTCCTTCGTGCGTGTTCATTCAAGAGCTTTTCAAAAGTCCTGTTTTGGGTGATCTGTACGGAGATTTTTTTACGTGCATCGTTGTCCGGCTTTCTCGGATCTCTGATTTGTTCGGTTATTAAACTGCAGAAACCTCGTATTTTCCTTTAATAAAGGCAGAATTTGTCAATTTCATTCTATTCCCCAACTGTTTGCACATCTTTACAGATAAAATTAAACGAATAACCGATGAAGCAAACAGTCTTTTATATCATGTTTTTCGTGGTAATCTTTGCATGCAGTAAGGATCAGAATCCCACCGAAAGCGGAACAGGAACTTTGCATGTCCGTTTAACAGATGCCCCGGCAATTTATGATTCAGTAAACATTGACATCACCGGTGTGGAAGTGCATTCTGATCAAACGGGAGGTTGGGTAAGCATGGCGCTTCCGGCTCCCGGCATTTATGATCTGTTACGCTATCGCAATGGCCTGGATACCTTGATCGCTACAACAGATATTCCTGCAGGCAATGTTTCTCAGATCCGCCTGATACTGGGAGCCCGGAATTCGGTGACGAAAAACGGACAAACATATCCTTTGATTATTCCAAGCGGATCCGAATCGGGATTGAAGTTGCAAATCCATACAACCATCGTTCAGGGAGTTACAACTGTTGTGCTCCTTGATTTTGATGCATCCAGATCCATTGTTGAACAGGGAAACGGAAGCTTCCACCTGAAACCGGTGATTCGCACCATCACGACAGGTATTGATGGGGCCATTGCCGGCCGTATCGCACCTCCGATGACCGCACTGGCGTATGCAATTGCAGGGACGGACTCCTTTTCTACAATTGTGGATCCTTCCACCGGCAATTTTCTGATACGGGGTGTGCCGGCCGGAACGTATACTGTTTGTATTTATCCGGCAGCTGTTTTTCAGGATACATGCATCAGCAATGTTGTGGTCACTACAAATGCACAGACCAATCTGGGAATCATTCAGTATTAAAATCTGTGGATGCGGGACTATTCGTTCCTGTAAGCGTTCAGATTCTTACGGTTTAAATCCCGGCAAAGCTATTTTTCCTCAGGTAGTAAATTTACTGTTTGGAAGTGCCCTAATTTTAAGTTCGGCAGTTCAACAGTCACGTGGTTTGTTGCATTAACTCCCGGGGAGAGTGTGTCAGAATTCAGGGGTATCGTGAAAGTAATAGCAGCGATTAAGTTTTTTCAGAGTTAAACTGTTTTGAGAAAAACATCTGCCGGGTAAATCAGTTTTTTGAAGCGGGCATATTTTGTGAATACGATAAGGATGGATGAAGCTAAGGAAAAACGATAGTGATAGTACGTGGATGAAAAGGAACGGTAGGAGGAGGAATGTTTGAATTGAAGTCGGCCGGTTTTGATGTTTACATTGAATTTCTTTGTGAGAAAAAAAAACCCCGACTATTGGTGGGGGTTTTTTTAAAAGGATTTGGAATCATCCGGTGAAAGGGAATGGCGTTTGACGAATTACCACCACCCCCTTATGTTGTAAACGATCACACTTCTTCTGCTCAGATAATAACTGACACTGATTGCCCGATAGGCTTCAATCCGCGCTTTGGCAACTTCAGTGGCGGCATCGACGATTTTCATTTTGTATTCCCACTCTTTGTTACCGAGTTCTGTCATACGCCCGCTGATTTCTTTGTTGAGTGCAGCTGCTTCCGGGTAGCAGGCAGCAGTCGGCTCGATGGACGCCAGTGCAGCACCGGCTTTTGCTGCGCCTTCGGAATTTTGCTGCGCGTTCCATGCAGCCCGGGCTTCCGTTAATTTTATCTGGCACTGCTGATCAATGTATTTTTTATACATCGGTTCAGCGGCAGTCATGCCGCGGTCGTAACACGCTTTACAGGCATCGGGAATTGTGGTGAGTTGCGATAGTGCGTCCTCATAATTACCAAGGGAAGCAGCCGATTGGGCATTTTTAATGACGGCATCGCAATGGTTTGTATAGTATTCGATAATCTTTTTCTTTCCTTCCTCTAAAAGTGCAGCCAGCTGAGGATCGGAAGGATTGATTTGTTTAATGCCTTCGTTGTAGGCTTTCGTTTCATTCGTGCCAACCCCTTTCACGGTAATCGACCGGCTGGCAAATTTTCTGCCTTCGATGCCATCGCCAATATAAAATGTGATTGAAAGTGTCAGGGCGTGCATGGGTGGAGGGCCCGGTAAAATGTCTTTCGTCATCACGTTGATATTCGGAGTGATGATGAAGCGTGAGCCGAGTGGGCCGTTGGTAATACCGTTTTGTGTGACGATCTGGTTCAGTTTGTTTTGCAGGAGATCTTTTGAAATCGGAGGAAGTCCTTCGATTTGTTCAGATACGTAACCGCTCATGGAAATTCCTGAGCGTTCTTCAGAAACACCTGCAATGGTGTGTGTATGGAGGATGAACAGGAAGGATATACTGAGGAGATAATTGATCTGTCTGAATTTAGTTTTCATTTTTTTCAATATTTAAAATTATTTATCACCTATATACAGCGTAGCTTGTCCCAAGCCTTTCATCATTAATTTGCACGGTATTGAATACGGCGGTGCTTCGATTAGTTTTTGCAGGTTTCTTACAAAATTACGGGCATCAAGTGCTTTGTTTGAAGCGTCGTAAAGCGGCATGCGAACTTGTTCAAACAACATCATGTTGGCTGTAAACTCAGTTCTGTTGAACCTGTTCTTAACTGTATTTGTATGCACCCATTCTTCAATGATTTCGCCCAGCTGTTTGCCGTTGAATTCTGTTTCCAGGTCATCGTTCCAGGATTCAAATTTTTTAATTCGGATCACCATTTCACGGCCGTTCTCAAACATGTCATCGAAATGTTTTTGAAGTGAAGCTGTGAAATTGTCCATGTGGGAAAGCACAGCCTCTTCAAGTAAAACCGGAATTTCAGCTGCAAAAGAAGGAGCCCCCGTACCTTGTGCAGTCGCAACCTGTTTATCAGTATAGGAATCTAAACCTTGTAAATTAAAAGTGATGGATTTCTTCGGTCCGGTTGAATTCAATTTCCAGGTCAGTTGAAGAATGATGTCTGCCTTGGCAGTCTTCTTGAGTTTATCAACCGGACTTTCTGCAACGCCTCCGCCTTTGTTTTTACCGGCAATCATGTTTTCTTCTGCTGCTTCCGAAGCAAGCGTTTTCAAGGCGGATTCTGCATTTTTCAGCGGAAAACCTCGATCGGCCATCAGTCCATTTATTTTACTAATCACATTGATTAAATCAGAATTCTCCTGGAAAGCACGTTTGTAATCCGGAATTTTCTCTTTGGTTCCCTGATTGTCGAATTCCATCATAAAACCATTTTCATTGCACCAGACATCGCTGGGAAGCACCATTAATGTTGGTTTTTTTGCCTGGCCGAAACTGTTTGAAATTCCAATAAAAAAACTGAATACTAAAATTAAGATACGTTTCATAGTTGGTATTATTTGATGTTAAGAATATTGTCGTCAGTCATTCTTTTGATGAGCGCAGTACGCAGAACACGCACCACAACACCGAATTCCACTCCGGCTCCTTTTGTATTGCCGTCGCGCATCAGTTCCTGTGTTCCGGTTCCGTCTTTTGTATTGACATAATTTTTATAAGGACCTCCATCGGCAAAGAAGGTGTTGAAATAGTCTGCATGCTTTTCCTGAACATTCACTTCGTTTAATACCGGACGCAATTCACACTCAGGTTTGCCTTTGCGGATCCCCTTGAATAAAACATCGCGGACCGCATTCTTTTTGGCTTGTTCGATAGCATCATCGTTATTACTTCCTGTTCCGAATGCTTTTAATGTTTGCGTGCCATCCATTTCAACGCCAAGACATTCAGTTTCATAAGAGTAATTGCCTGCAATTTTCTTTTGCGGGTCACAGGAAAAAAAACTTAATCCTGCTGCAAACAGCAGTGTGAAGGAGAAGTATCTGTACATGGTTTAAGAATTAAAATCCGGAATTCAGTGATTTCAAAATGCCTGCAGCTTCAAGATCTTTTCTGAGGTTGTCTTTGGAAACAATAACAATCACTCCAACTTTATATTCCTTCCCGATTTTTACCCGATCGCCCGCTCCGATGGCGCCATCATT
>DAORHY010000001.1:0-40357 GCA_035438225.1 Bacteroidia bacterium | reverse complement strand
AGAAGACTTCCCCACTCCTGAACAACTGTGGCAGAAATACAAAAAGTATAAAGGCATTGAAACTCCCGAAGCGGAAAGAATCGTTTCGCAAGACTACTATTTTGACGGAACTAACCGTAAACCGAGATACTACCAACAAATTGCCGTAAACAGAACCGTTGAAGCCATTGCCAACGGACAGAATAGAATTCTGCTTGTGATGGCAACAGGAACTGGAAAAACCTATACGGCTTTTCAAATCATTCACCGACTTTGGAAAAGCGGAGCAAAAAAACGTATTCTGTTTTTAGCCGACCGTAACGCTTTGATTGACCAAACTCGTAGAGGCGACTTCAAACATTTTAAAGATAAAATGACGGTGGTAAAACACCGTCAAATTGATAAAAGCTATGAAATCTATTTGGCTTTGTATCAAGGTTTATCCGGTTCAGACGAAGATGCAAATGTTTACAAACAGTTTTCGCCTGACTTCTTCGACTTGATTGTTATTGACGAGTGCCACAGAGGAAGTGCAAAAGAAGATAGCAGTTGGAGAGAAATTTTATCTTACTTCAAAAATGCTACGCATATTGGTTTAACTGCTACACCAAAGGAAACCAAAGAAACAAGCAACACCGAATATTTTGGTGACCCTGTTTATACCTATTCTTTGAAACAAGGTATTGACGATGGTTTCCTTGCTCCTTATCGTGTGGTTAGAATTGGATTGAATGTGGATGCCGAAGGTTGGCGACCAGACCAAGGCAAAACCGATAAAGACGGAAACATTGTTGAAGATAGAATTTACAACCGTAAGGACTTTGACCGCAATTTGGTGATTGAAGAACGGACAGAATTAGTTGCCAAAAAACTTACAGAGTTTTTAAAAGGTTACGACCGCTTCGCCAAAACAATTGTGTTTTGTGTGGACATTGACCACGCTGAACGTATGCGAACTGCATTAGCCAAACAAAATGCTGATTTGGTGGCAGAGAATTACAAATATGTTATGCAAATAACTGGCGACAATGACGAAGGTAAACGAGAGTTAGACAACTTCATTAATCCCGAAGAAAAATATCCAGTCATTGCCACTACTTCTGAATTGATGACAACTGGTGTAGATGCACAAACATGTAAAGTAATTGTGTTGGATGCCAACATCAATTCAATGACCAAATTCAAACAAATCATTGGACGAGGAACAAGAATCAATGAGGAATACGGCAAAATGTATTTCACCATTCTTGATTTCAGAAACGCAACAGATTTGTTTGCCGACAAAGATTTTGACGGTGACCCAATTCGTGTAAAACCAGTTTCGCAAGATGAAGATTTATCATTGGTAGTTATTGAGGAAGAAGAAAACACGGTAACCGTTTTAGACGAAGCAACAGGAGAAGAAATCAAATTTGAAAAGGCAACTATTCGCTATCCTGATGGTTCAAAATTGGGTGGCAATTGGGTAGCCAGAGACCCCGAAGCAAAACGAGAAAAGGTTTATGTAAATGGTGTGGACGTTTCGGTTTTGGTAAGTCGTGAAATGTATTTCGACCAGCACGGAAAACCCATCACCACCAGTTTAAAAGACCACACCAAAGAAATCATCAAAGAAAAATTTACATCGCTTGACGACTTTTTGAACAAGTGGAACACCACCGAACGCAAGGAAGCCATCATTGCTGAATTACAAGAGCAAGGCGTAATGGTGGAAGCTTTGTATGATGCAGTGAACAAAGAAGTGGATTTGTTCGACTTGATTTGTCACGTTGCATTTGACCAACCACCATTAACCCGAAAAGAAAGAGCCAACAACGTAAAGAAGCGAAACTACTTTACCAAGTATGGCGACCAAGCCAAAAAAGTATTGGAAGCCTTGTTAGACAAATATGCAGATGAAGGTATTACCAATATTGAAAGCATTGAAGTATTGAGAGTAAATCCGTTTGATGAATTTGGTTCCCCGCTTGAAATCATCAACGAGTTTGGCAGCAAAGAAAAATATTTGCAAGCCGTAAAAGAATTAGAAATTGAATTATACAAAACAGCGTAAGAAAGAATGAGCAATATAGGAGGCATAGTAAAAAGTATCCAAAATATAATGTGGCAAGACACAGGCCTTAATGGCGATGCACAACGCATTGAACAATTGGGCTGGATGCTTTTTCTAAAAATATTTTCGGATAAAGACAAAGAATTAGAATTACTGGACGACAAATACAAATCTCCCATTCCCGACAAATTTCATTGGGTAAAAGAAAAAGGCAATTGGGCAGGTGATGATGAAGGAATGACGGGTGATGAATTGCTGAATTTTGTTGACCGTGAATTATTCCCTGCTCTTCGCAATTTAGATTTAAGCACAGGCAACCAAAGGGCTGTTATTGTCCGTGAAGTATTTGAGGGCAACAACAACTATATGAAAAGCGGTATCAACATTCGTAAGGTGTTGAACAAGCTGAATGAAATTGATTTTAACATTGCCAAAGACCGCCACGCTTTTGGCGAATTATACGAAACCATTTTAAAGGAATTGCAAAGTGCTGGCAAAAGTGGTGAGTTTTATACACCAAGAGCCATTACGCAATTCATTACAGAAATGATTAATCCGCAATTGGGCGAAAAGGTGCTTGACCCTGCTTGCGGAACGGGTGGTTATTTGACTTGTGCTATTGAGCATTTGAAGAAACAAGCCAAAAACGTAAAAGACAGAAAAAGCATTGAAGAAAACATTGCAGGTTGGGAATACAAACCTTTGCCGTACTTATTGGCAACCACCAATCTGATTTTACACGATATCGAAATTCCGAACATAAAATTTGGAGATGCTTTAGACCAACCTTTGAGCAACTACACCGAAAAGCACCGAGTAAATGTGATATTGGCAAACCCGCCATTTGGTGGCATTGTAGCCAACAACAACGAAACCAATTTTCCACAAACTTACCGTACAAAAGAAAGTGCGGATTTGTTTTTAATCTTAATGATTCATTTGCTCAAGCAAGACGGACGAGCAGGAATTGTTTTGCCCGATGGCAGCCTTACAGGCGATGGCGTAAAACAACGCATACGCCAAAAATTGTTGGAAGATTGTAACCTGCACACCATTATTCGTTTGCCCAATTCAGTTTTTCAGCCTTATGCAACAGTGGCTACCAACTTATTGTTTTTTGATAAAGGAAAACCCACCAAAGACATTTGGTATTACGAACACCGAATACCCGAAGGCTATAAAGCATACAACAAAACAAGACCAATTCAATTAAAAGAATTTGACCCGACTAAAAAATGGTGGAACAAACGCAAGGAAAGTGAAATTGCTTGGAAAGTAAATATTAAAACCATTATTGAACGTGGCTATGATTTGGACATAAAGAACCCAACCAAGCCCGAGGAAGAAAAAGAGTACAACAGTGCTGAACTGATTGAAATGTTGAATGCTTCTTTTGAGAAAAGCCACAAATTACTGAACTCACTTAAACAGGCTGTGAAATGAGTTGGAAGAAAGTAAAGTTGAAGCAAATTTTAAAACAATACCGGATTGAGCACCTAGTTCAAAATGATATTGAATACAAGCAGGTGACTATTTCAAAATATGATGGTGTAACATTTCGTGGCACTAAAATGGGTAAAGAAATTGGGCGTAAAAGGCAATTTCAAATTGACCTTAAAAAATATCCAAATACACTTATGTTCGTAAGACAAGGTGTACAGGATGGTTCAATTGGTATAGCTCCGTTAGAGGTTGATGGATGCATTGCCACTGAAAATATGCCAATGTTTTCTGTTGAAGGAATCAATTTAGAATATTTGAAATTCCTTTTGAAGTCCCCGTATTTTTATGATGAACTAAACAAAATTCAAACTACTGGTTCTGCACAAAAATCTATTCACGAAAGAGAAATACTAGAAATAGAAATTCCATTTCCAGATATTGATGAACAGGAGGAAATTGTAAAAGAATTGTCAAGTAAAAAAGATAATTCAATAGAAATCTCCACCGAACTTACCCACCAACTCACCTTAGTAAAAAAACTCCGTCAGCAATTGTTGCAAGATGCGGTGCAAGGCAAATTGGTAGAGCCAAACCCCAAAGACGAACCAGCAAGCGAATTGCTTAAAAAGATAAAAGCCGAAAAAGAAAAACTGATTTCAGAAAAGAAACTCAAAAAGGAAAAAGAAATACCACCCATCAAACCTGAAGAAATCCCGTTTGACATTCCTGAAAATTGGGTTTGGTGTAGGTTAGGAGAAATTTGCACTAAAATAACCGATGGCTTTCATAATACTCCGCCTAAAGTTTCAAAGGGAATTCCATACATAGCTGCAACCCAAGTTAAGTCAGATAAAATTGATTGGGACAATTGCAATTACGTTGATGAAAAATATCATAGAGAGCTATATATAAAAGCATACCCACAAAAAGGTGAAATTTTAGTTGTAAATATTGGTGCTGGATGTGGAACTCCTGCGATAATTGATGTTGATTTTGAATTTAGTTTTAAGAATACAGCAATTTTAAAGTTCAATCAAAGCCTAATTTTAAATAAGCTGCTTTTCTATTACTTCCTTTTAAGAAAAGATGAAATTTATGCAGAGCTTACAAAAGGTGGTTTACAACCGTTTCTAAGTTTAAAGATTTTAAGCGAAATTGATTTCCCTCTACCGCCTATTGCAGAACAAAACCGTATCGTTCAAAAATTAGATGAATTAATGCAGTATTGCAATGAGTTGGAAGCAAGCATCAAACAAAGTGAATTACAAAAAGAAAAATTACTGCAACAGGTTTTGAGAGAGGCGTTGAGAAAAGAACCGGTTGAAGTTTAAATAAAATAAAGAAGATGAATCAAGAACAAAAACAAAGAGTATTAGCCCAATTAGAGCCGTTTTGGAAATTAGAAATTGACAAACGTATTGCAGAAGTTTATAAGGACTACACAGACCTTTCAAGCATTGCTGTTGGCTATTACACCGTAAGCGAATTGTCGCAATACTCTAAAAAGGTTATTTCGCAGTTGGGGCAAGTTCTTGAAACTCCATTTTCAAATATTCTTCCGTTTCAATATCAATTTCAAAATGATTTTGGCAATGGTAATTTAGGTGATGATTTAGCCAATTTAAATGCATACCTAGAAGCAAACAATTTCGCAGAAGCAGTAAATGTTTTAACTCGTTTGGTTTACTATCAAGTTGCAAATGGTTTTTGGGACAAGGTTTTAGAGAGAGATGACAAAAAGCGTTTTGCTCAAATTACAGAAATGGAAAGCAAACTGAGGCTAATTTCCGAGCACCTTGCCAAAAATATTGAAACAAATAAAACGCTTCTTGAATCTCTGAAAACAGAAAAGGAAAATCTTGAATTACTCGTTGCAACTAAAAAGAAAGAACTAGCAGAGATTGAAGGCTTATTACCGACAGCAAGAAATAACTCGGAAGAAATAAACAGACTTCTGAATACAAGTACCGCTACGAATGAATCAATAAACGGTCTTTTAACTCAACAGAATACAAATCTTGACACAATTACTAAAAAAATTGAGGAAGAGAAAACTGTTTATACTGCATTCCAAAAGGACATCAAAGAATTAAAAGAGTTATTCACTACTGAAATTGAAAACGGTTCAAAGAAAAATGTTGAATTTGACAAAATGCTTGCTTCTGTTTTAGAACAGAGTAAAACATTTGATAAACAAATTTTAGTCTTAAATGAATTGATTGGGAAAGAAGGAGCAGTGCGACTTTTCAATACTTTCAACGACAGAAAAAAAGATTTAGAAGCTCCAGTAAAACGTTGGGCCTTGATTGTAATTGGAACTGGTGTTGCGGCATTGTTATTAATAATTGGAATATTTACAAACTTCTTTGGATTGATTACAGCAATGCCAATGCCCCAAACAATTGATTGGCAGTTTCTCGTAATTAATTCTTTGAAATCAACACCGATAATGATAGTACTATTCTTTACCATTAAACAATATGTGAGAGAAAGGACTTTTCAAGAAGAATATGCTTTTCGTTCTGCTATTGCCTTGACAGTTCAAGCGTATGGTGACATTTCTGGTTCGAAAAAAGAAGACCTGATTTTACAAGCAGTTTCTACAATTTATTCTTTGCCATCAATGATGAAAGACAAACCAACAAGCTTTTTTGGCTATAGAAGTAAAACACTAACAGACACAATGAAGGAGATTAACGAAACTTTGAAGACAATTAAAAAATAGTCCACGCATTTTGCAAGCACATTGCCAAAGCCGCACAAGCCCAAGCACAGACCAAAGCTTTGTCAAAGAGCTTGCAAAGCCAACGCAGAGAAAAATTGTTTTTAAAAAATTTCCCGACCCTTCAAAAAAAAATAAAAAACGAAACGCACAATCCGACAGACAATGATACTGAAACTCAATACTGACAATGGTTTGCAAGGACGGACGACAGAACACCAGGTGCCAACATATAAGGATTAAACGCGTGCAGCGAAGCGGAGCAGCGTTTTAATCCTGTGTTGAACTGATGCGACGGTAGCCTTACATTAAATTTCTGCTATGAAATTTTAAAAGTGTTAAGATGTTTTTCAAAGTATGAAAACCGGGTACAGTTATGGAAATGAATGCATAGTCAGTTGATGTTTTTTCTGCTTTTGTGCCAAAACTATTTTTTTGCTGTACAGTCGGTTAAGGAACAGAATAGGCTATAGAATATTAATTAGCTTTGATTTTTGCTCGAACTGTCGTTCTGTGTGAGCTTAAAAAGTCAGCAAATAATTTTAAAAGACATATTGATAAAAATGAAAATCTTATTCCTTACTCTTTGCCTTTTGGCTGACCATACTTTTGCACAACAAATAGACAACAAACAACTCTTTTCTGGATTTGACAAAATGTTGTCGGAGCAATACAAATCCAATGAAACGGGAGCAACGGCTTTGGTAGCCCGAAATGGTCGTATTCTCTATAAAAAAGCATTTGGCATGGCTAATTTGGAGTATGCTATTCCGATGCAAGTGGACAATGTTTTCAGAATTGGCTCGATCACCAAGCAATTTACAGCTGTGGTCATATTGCAATTGATGGAACAAGGAAAACTGAATTTGCAAGACGACATCACCAGGTTTATCCCTGATTATCCTACGCATGGACATACCATCACCATTGAGCATTTGCTTACGCATACATCAGGCATCCGGAGTTATACGGATATGAAAGATTTTGAAGAAAAAATGAGTTTAGATTTGAAACCAGGTGAATTAATTAACCATTTCAAAAACGAGCCGATGGAGTTTGCTCCTGGCACAAAGTGGAATTATAGCAATTCGGGGTATTTTTTACTGGGTTATATTATTGAAAAAATTACAGGCAAAACCTATGCACACTATGTAGAAGAAAACATTTTTAAGCCTCTTGGCATGACAAATTCACTGTACGGTAGCGATTCAAAAATTGTAAAATACAGGGCGGGTGCTTATGATAAAGATAGTATTGGTTTTGTAAATGCTCCTCCTATCAGTATGACTCAACCTTACTCAGCAGGTTCGATACAATCAACGGTAGAAGACTTATTTAAGTGGCATCAGGCCGTTCATTCCTGTCAATTAGTAAAAAAGGAAAGCCTCGATAAAGCTTTTACAAAGTATACATTGACGGATGGTACTGAAACAGATTATGGCTATGGTTGGTATTTAGACAACGTTCAGGAAAGGCCTACTATTGAGCATGGTGGAGGGATCAATGGATTTTTGACTCAATCAATTTATTTACCCAAAGAGGATGTATTTGTTGCTGTTTTTTCAAATTGCAATTGTAATCCACCGGATGTAATTGGCGCAAAAATCGCTGCACTCACCATTGGAAAGCCTTACGAATACAAAGAAATTCCCATTGAAAATACTGTACTGAAAGGCTATACCGGCGTTTATGAAAATGTGAAAGGAGAACAACGCCTGATTTCCCTGTCGGAAAATCAACTGTATTCTCAGCGAAGTGGCAGCACAAAATATAAAGTGAATGCATACCAAAAGGATAAGTTTTTCTTTGAAAGCATGATGACAACCATAGAATTTTCAAGAAATGATACAGGTGAAATTGAAAAACTACAAATCAAGGGTCGCCAGGGAAATGAAGTTTGGAAAAAAACCAATAAGCCAATTCCGACTGAACAAGAAAAGGAATAAACGTGTGGATAACCTATGTAGATTCCCGCTGCGAAGGATCCCGGAGATCCTTCGCAACGGTATAATTGATTTGCAATGCGTTGTCGTCTTTTATCTATATTTGTTTTGAGAAGACAGCTATTCTATCCTGCAAAGCGAAATGCACACAGGTACCCCTTATGAAAGAATCATTGCATCCAGGGAATCAAATTCACCGGGTCACGAATTTTCAGGATCTGGTTTCCACGCCATTTCAAGGTGAGCGGAATGCAATTTGCTGGACGCGTACACTGGCGGGTGATTTCACGGAGATTGTGGAGAAGATAAAGCTCAGCGGGAATATCAGGGAGATCGATGAAAAAGAGCTTTTTGAACTTCCGTTGAGTGAGGCGGGGGAGCTTGCCCGTGAAATTATTTTGAGTGACTTTCAGGCGTTGAAGGCTCAGGGCGCATCGCCGGTGTTAAATCTTATCCGGAACTATGAAAGAGATCATTCCTGTCCATTTTTTCCTACGGATGTTTATTCTTTTCATGTCGATCGTTCTCCGGTACCAACCGATACTTTTTTGTGCACCTACTATGGCGAGTCGAGTGAATTGTTGCCAAATTCAGAGGCAGAACAAAAAGTACTTGTTCCTGAAATTCGGGATGAACTTAAAAAACGATACCGTGGAGCAGATGAAGCGTTTGAATCATTTTTAAGTGAACATTTCTTTGACCTGCATTATCGGGCGAAACCGCAAGCAACGCCTATTCGCACAGGCCTTGGTAATTTGTGGCGACTTGCGGTTGATTACCCTGGCAGTCAGGCACTGCCTTGTACAAAGGAGAAGAACGGACAGTGCCGGTTGTTGATGATCTGTTGAGGCTTCCCGACAATTTACTTCTCTTCGGGGTGCGTAGCATTTGATTTGGATCGGGTTTCAGTTTTACCAAATGATTCTTTATTTCAATGTTCTGGCAAACCCGCTGCTTTTGGGAGTCGAGCGACACAAAACACCACATACCCGGCCATCCAGGGTCCGGTCCTGTGGTGTGGTTTGGTGGCAAAATGTATCTTTGAGGGGAGGGAGGCTGAATGAGTTGGGTATCGTTCGGTGTTAATACTCATTTATGACAACCTTCCTTAACCAACCAAACTAAGAATATATGAACGAAATAATTTGTCCTAATTGTAAAAAAGCTTTTAATGTAGATGAGGCTGGCTTTGCTGAAATTCTAAAACAAGTTCGTGACCATCAATTTGAAGAAGAATTGTTAAAGCGCCTGACACTTGCAGAAATCGAAAAAGAGAGTGCCGTAAAATTAGCAGAAGCCAATGTTAGAAATTCCCTGCATGAACAATTTGCAAGGAAAGATAACGAACTCACCAAGCTGACGGCTCAAAAGGATGTTGAATTGTCCCAAAAATTATCCCATAAAGAAACTGAGTTAACACAACTGAAAGCGAAACTTGACAATGCCGAAGTTGAACGGAAACTTGCAATTGCAGAAGCTACCCAAAAAGTTGAAAAAGAACGTGATGATTTGGCCAATGTTGTAAAAATAAAAGACACAGAAAAACAACTTCTTGAAAAGGCATTAAGTGAAAAATACTCTGCTGAACTAAAGGAAAAAGACGCCATTATTAAGCACAAAGACGAGGAGATCGCGCTTCGCAAAGATATGAAGTTGAAATTATCAACTAAAATGTTAGGCGAAACACTTGAACAACATTGTGAAACAGAGTTTAACAAACTTCGTGCAACAGCTTTTCAAAAAGCCTATTTTGAAAAAGACAATGAATCAAAATCCGGTAGCAAGGGAGATTTTATTTATAGGGAGACTGACGAGGCTGGAAATGAAATCATTTCAATAATGTTCGAGATGAAAAATGAGGGTGATGAAACGGCGACCAAAAAAAGGAATGAAGATTTTTTAAAAGAACTTGATAAAGACCGCACCGAGAAAAAATGCGAGTTCGCTGTTCTTGTTTCTCTTTTAGAAGCGGAAAGCGAATTCTATAATACAGGAATTGTTGATGTATCGCATAAATACAGCAAAATGTATGTGGTGCGTCCTCAATTTTTCATTCCGATAATTACACTTCTTCGAAACGCAGCCATGAGTTCTATGCGCTATAAAGCAGAACTTGCTTTAGTAAGGAATCAAAATATAGACATTACTGATTTCGAAGAAAAAATAAATACTTTCAAAGAAGGATTTGCGAGAAACTATGAATTAGCAAGTCGTAAATTTAAAACTGCCATTGAAGAAATTGATAAAACCATTGACCACCTGCAAAAAACCAAAGACGCTTTATTGTCTTCTGACAACAACCTTCGGCTTGCAAATCAAAAAGCCGAAGATTTAAGTATAAAAAAATTAACTCATGGCAATCCGACAATGAAAGCAAAGTTTGACGAGCTGAATAAACAGTGACGACAGATAAAAAATCGAAGGCTAACAGGCGTTTGGCAAAATCGCTGGTACGGTGTTTAAATGAACCTTTGTGCTTCTATTCAAGTTCAGTGCTTATTGACAGTTTAGTACTCCGAAATGTGGTTATTCGCAAAGCCCCGAATTGTTACCGGCAGTACCAACAACCCCACAATCCACAATGAGATCAAAACAACTACTGACCATACTTTTAGTCCATGTAACAACAATTTGTCTTGGGCAAAAAACGATTCAATTTGCAGACTCTGTCCGGAACAGTTATCACATACCTGAACTATCGTATGCAGTACTGGACAGCAAAACGATAGTGGAAATTGCGGCATTGGGAAAGCATTCTGTTGACCTTCCGGATACCGCCACCTTGAACGACCGGTTTCATATTGGTTCCAATACCAAGGCCATGACGGCATTTGTGATTGCTAAATATGTTGAAGCGGGGAAATTAAAATGGTCAACGAAATTCTTTGACTTATTTCCGGAATGGAAGAGCAGTTCCAGGGTTGAATATCATGAAATCACACTGCAGGATTTGCTTTCGCACCGGGCAGGAATACAGCCTTTTCAGGGCGACAATGACCCTGCCATTCCGGAACTGACAGGTACAACACAGGAAAAAAGAGAAGGCTTTGGAAAGTTTGTGCTTACATTAAATCCTGTGGCCGCGGACACCCTGCAAAAATTTACTTATTCCAACGCTGGCTATACACTGGCAACGTTGATGGTAGAAAAAGTAACACAAAAAAGCTGGGAACAATTAATAGAGGAAGTGTATAACCGGGATTTGAAATTGGATGTAAAATTCTCCTGGCCGGAAAACCAAAAAATAAAAGATACCTGGGGGCATGCTACTGAAAATGGTAAATTAATTCCCGTTCCCTCCACTACCGACTATCGTTTGGATTTTACGGAGCCGGCGGGAGATCTGAATATCCGCTTGAAGGATTACGCAACGTTTATTCAGTTGAATTTGCAAGGGCTGGAAGGGAAGGACAATTATCTGAAGGCACAAACGGTTCAATTCCTGCTCAAAGGAATTGAAAATTATTCGCTGGGTTGGTACACTATTTATGAAAACGGGAAGGAGCTTTCCACCCATTCCGGTACGGCAGGTACTTACTATACGCTGGTTCATATTGACAGACTGAAAGGTAAGGCGTATGTAATTTTTACCAATTCATTCAATCCGGATACCCAACAAGGAGTACGGCTTTTGATGAGAAAATTAAAGGAAAATTACGGCAGCTAACACCGGGCCCGGAGTACAGAATGTTAAAGCTGCACAGGATCAATGAAATTCTTCGCAGCGTGAAGGATCGTTCCGTGTGGTGGTTTGGCGGTAAAATGTATCTTTGGGAGGAGAGGGGAGGAATGGAGTTAAGTTTAGTTTTGTGTCATCGGCTATATTATACGACAGCGAAGAATGACGGAAAATAACAAACGAAAGATAAACGGATACAACTATTCATACTATGAAACAGTTACAATTCACAGTAAGCATCAAAGCACCTGTAAGCAGGGTTTATGATTCTATGCTTGGCATCAGCAATAAATCGACATATGAGCAATGGACTGCTTTGTTTAACCCGACATCGACGTATGAAGGAAGTTGGGACAAGGGAACAAAAATGCTGTTTATTGGAGTAGACGAGAAGGGAGAAAGGGGTGGAATGGTATCCAGGATAGTTGATAACGTTCCCAACCGATTTGTTTCGGTTCAGCATTATGGTCTTTTTCAAGCCGGCAAGGAAATTACAGATGGACCGGAGGTAGAAAAATGGGCCAATGGATTTGAGAACTACACCTTCGAAGAAAGCAACGGAACTACAACCATTACTGTTGAATTAGACACCGCCGAAGATTTTCTGGATTATATGAACCAGACTTACCCAAAGGCACTCGATACGTTAAAAGAAATTTGTGAAAAATAACAGTTTCAAGAATACCTCAGGAAAACAAAGAACTAAATACAGCTTAGTACGACCGCTACCCCAAAGTGTCGGTTCAGTCGTCAAATCAAGAGATGAGTGTCTATCAAGGTTTGTGCTTGGTTGATGGTGATGTCCTTTGAAAACCGCCACCTTCCGGTAGCCGCAGAACCGTTATTTGCAAGTTCATAAAACAACCAAAAAGACCACGGACAGGAAACTGCAGAAAATCCGATTGACAATTTTCGGCTGTTCGTTATATTATAAAAATACTGGTGGAAAGCACCAACCTCCGGGGAACCGGGAAGTAAAAAAATAAATTAATCCGGGCTAAAAAAAAGACAAATGAATAGATTGACTCTGGTACTTTGCTTTCTGCTGAATTTACCTGTTGTAATTCATGCACAGGAATTGAGATCTTTTTACAAAAACAATAAGTGGGGCTATACTGACAAGTCCGGAAACGCAGTAATCCCGGCGGAATATGAAGAAGCAGAAAAATTCAAAGAGGGATTGGCAAGAGTGAAACTGGATAAAAAATATGGATTTATCAACGAGAAAGGCAAAGCAATTATCCCCATTAAATACGACTTTGCCTGGGAATTTTCTGAAGGGCTGGCAAGGGTTAAATTGAATGATAAGCAAGGTTTTCTGGATACAAAAGGAAAAGTAATCATCCCGATAAAATACGAAGATGCACGGGATTTCGCTGATGGTTTGGCTCCGGTATATTTAAACGGAAAGTGCGGGTATATTGATAAAACCGGAAATGTAGTTTATCCATTTAAGTATGATTATTCTGCAAGGTGGTTTTCTAATACCGGGATCACAAAAGTCCGGCTGAACGGCAAATGGGGTTATATAGACAAAACAGAAAAGGAAATTATTCCCTTTAAATACGATGACATGGATGATTTTCATGAAGGTCTTGCAAAAGTTAAACTCAATGACAAATGGGGATTTATTGATTCATCGGATACTGCAATCATTCCAATTCAATACGATCAGGCAGGGTATTTCGCTGACGGTATAGCATCGGTAGAACTGCACGGGAATGTTGGCTTTATCGACAAAACCGGCAAGTTGATGATTGACTGGATGAACTACGATGATGTAGCGGATGAATTCTCTGAAGGCTTGGCGGCAGTACGAAAAGGAAATTCCTCCGATGGAAAATATGGATACATCGACAAGCTTGGATATTTGGTTGTCCCCGTTCAGTATGATAAAGCGAGGCCTTTCTCTCAAGGGAAAGCAGAAGTGAAACGGTTTGGCAGAAATTTTTCAATTGATTATTATGGGAAAGAAGTGGATGGAAATTACAAAGCCTCTTCAATCGGATACCAGCCGGAAATGAATCCATTCGAAGTCGTAAAACAGGTGAGAAATGGTTCTGCCAGAGACTTGTTGGCTTACACTCAAAAGTATGGCGCGAACTATACCAGTGCTTCAAAAGACGGTGTAGTTGAATATACAGCAAACGGTGCATTGGCGGTTGGACCAGAGACCATAGTAGATTCCCCAAAGGATGGCGTAGTTGTTACATTCAAATTCAGGGATAGTGACCATAGAAGAATCTATATGGATAAACTGAAGGACGAAGGTTTTGAAGGTATTGAGTTGTCACAGGTTTCTGCACGCGTCCGGAAAGATGGGGTTGATATTTGGTTCATTATAGGTCAATTCAGTAAACATACCTGGGTAATCAGTAAGACCAGTCCATGATAGAAAAAGCGTGGATTGTTTGTGTGAAGTACTGTGCGTATCCTGCCAGATTGTATTGCGATATCCGGACAAAAAAACCAGTCCATCCCATGGGTATAGCCAAAAAATTTCAGATTGAAATTCTTTGCATTGCCTTCGTATCACCACAACAAAACATACAAGAAAAAAGTGAACCGGAACGCAACTTTTGAAATCAGCCATGCATTCAAAACTGACCTGAAAAAAGCATTTGAAATGTGGACAACGCCCGATGTGTTTTCAAGCTGGCTGGGGCCAGACGGAGCGCAAATGAAATTTTTATCCGCAAATGTACGAGAAGGAGGTTGTTCACTCTGGACAATGACGACTTCGGACGGTCTGATAAAATTTGGACAAATCAATTTTAAGACGATTCAGCCTCACCGGCTTTTCGTGTATACTCAAAATTTTTGTGACAAAAACGGCAATTTTATCAAAGCTCCATTTTCCGACACCTATCCCGACTATTTATTGACCACCGTAAAATTTTCAGAAGATGAAAACACCACAACGGTGACGGTGAAATGGAACATTTATGGTTCTGCAACCGAACAGGAAGAACAGACGTTTGCAAGTATGAAAGAAGCAATGAAAGTGGGTTGGACAGCATCGTTTCAAAAGCTGGAGGCCTTGCTCAAACAAAACAATTGAAAAAACAACGAAACGAATACGGGATTTGCCTCCGGCGGCCTGCTGTGCAAACACGAAGTATTGTGCTACTGCTTAAATACGGGTGAGGGTTGACAGTATTGATACCGAAACCCGCCTGAAACCCAGGTCCTGAAGCGTTAGCCAGCATGCCCGGCTGACAGTGCTAACATCAACCGACAGTGCACAGTATGAACATAAATAAAACAACAATGACAGTTTTCATTTTGACAATTTGCATTTGGCTGACTGCTTGCTCAAATCCTGCGGGAGACACACCGGGGACGGACAAAATCATTGCCGACAATTCTTTAGTTAAAGGTCAGCAGACTAACTCTGCTATGACAGATAGTTTGAGCGGGATGCAGAAAGATTCACTGACAAAAATGTATACGCAAGCCATTGCTGAGTTTATCAAAGCAATATACAAAAGGGACAAGACCACTTTTGATACTTTATTTTTTGGAAAGCATGTTTACGGTCAACCGGATGATTTTCCGGACATCGAACTACCGGAGGTCATAGAGCAAACGCAAATCAGACTTGTGACCCCGGAGGCCGGGCAACAAAAACAGGCAGAACGAAAATCTTTGGTTTACGTCAACATGGTGGGATGGGTTGACAAGGAGAGCGCAGCGTTTGTGCTTGTCGTATTCTCAAATGGTTCAGAACATCAGTATGATTGTTTTATTAATTTTACCCGCAACACTTCAACCAACGCATTTGACCTGGACAAAATAGAAGTTGAAAATTATTTGCACCGCAAGGGAGAAAAGCCGGATCGCATCACTATTTACAAAGATGGCAATTTTGTTGGGGATGAGTAATCCTATAAATCATGATACAAACTCCGGACAGGCTAACCCGGGAAATGCAAGTACCGGAATCACTGATCCGGGCAAGGCGACAGCAGGAGTTTGGTGTTTCCCGGATCCGGGGTGCACCGTGCCAGGTGAAAATTCGGTTCTCCGGTTGATTTTGTCGGGTGTCAGGCAGGCAATGGAAAAAAGTTAAAATTTATACAAAAAAAGAAAAGGAAATAGAGGAGCTAAAAGCTGCCACGAAACCGGAATTTATAAATTTGGCGGTCAATCATTTGAAAAAAATATTACCATGAAAGAAGAACAAAAAACGGTACCCACATGGATACTCATTGTATCCGGACTTTTTGCAATCATGGAACTGGGCGTGAGTTTCTCCTTGTGCTTTTCGCCGGAATCGGTTTTGGAAACCGTTGACCTTACTGCCAAAGGCGTGAACTACATTATTTACATGTGGGCCGCCCGGCAATTTGCTCTTGGTTTTATCTTTGGTTTTGCCACGTTCAAAAAATCAGTTCCCATGCTGACCCTTGCTTATCTCTTCTTTTTCGTAATGTTTGTTGGCGACTTCTTTGTTGGAATTTCACAAAAAGAAAATGCACTCATCGTTGCAGCTGTGGTCATGTGTAGTGTGTCATCGGTATTGATCGTTGCACTCAACAAGAGAAAGTAATGGTTGGGAATGGGACGAATAGGCAATGGGATTTATCCGAACAGCCAAGAGTTTGCGGCGCAACTGCTCCTACGGGTTGTGATCTAATTCAAAATGTATCTTTGAATTATACTGAACCAACATATTGTGTAACTGAAGGTATTATCGGCAATTTTAACGCTCCGAACAAACTGGATCGCTAACTCAAACAGTGACAACTCCGAAACTAAATAGTGTAAAGCAAACATTGAGTTTTTTCTCAATGATAACTGCGTGGGCACTCACAAGTATACTTTATTCCATTTATCTTGTTTGGAAAGACGGGAATGCAGACGACAGCGGTGTAGTAATGTATTGGTCTGGACTTTTTATTACACTTGCTTGGGCTACTTTTATTATTTATCCTCTTAACAGACTTGACCATTCAAGAGAGATATTCAAACCCAAAATTTTTCTTTTAATCACAGCAATTTACGGTGCATTGGCATATTCAATCTTAGTCGGTGGAATTTTCCGCAGTTTTGACTTGGTCATTATGTTCCTGCCTTTGGCAACTTTAATAGGATTGTTTTTCGGTCTTACCTACTCTCTGCTGATAAAGTCGGACAAATTGGTTGACTTATTATTCAAACGACCTTCTATAAAAATCATTTTTTTTCTATCTCCAGCAATCTTTCTCTTTATATATTTATGGTTGCTGCCGACTATTGCTCTTGCTGCGATGTTTCGTTTTACGACTGATGAAGTAAGAACTAAAATTATCAGACAAACAATTCCTGAATTCAAAGTTGGAGATAATATTGAACCTTTAAAAAATTCTCTACCAGGTTATCTTGACCATATAACGAATGGGAAAGGTAACATGTCTGCGTCAATGGAAGATTTTGCATTCGTTATACAAGTAAATTGTGGCAAAATAATCAGACTTGAATATGGCAATGACCAGAAAGATTTTGACGGAAACATTTATGGCAAACTGGAAGAGCAACCTTGCAATTAAATAAATTTGTAACCACAACAGACGAAAGAAAAACTGCCAATAACATCAAGATGGAAAGAAATTAAAAAAGAAGGGCTTTGAGAGGTAAACAAACAGTTGTGCTTCTAACAAACATTGTGGGTAAACGAATCCCGCTCGAGCGGGATGCATCTAAACCCTTCTTTTTTTACTTCTTTAAACCCTTCTTCGTTGTGTGCCATGCTTGTGGTTTTAATTCAACTATAGTTGCCCGTCAGTTTACGACATCATACATGAAATACAGGATAAACAAATGAGGAAGAAATTAGTACACTGTTTAGTTCTTAGCTTGAAATTCCTCCCGCGTGATCTTGCCGGCAATCCAAAAGCAGAAATATGAAAAATAATGTAACACTCGCTTATGAAAGTCTAAGCAAAGGTGACTATGAAACATTTAAAGGCCTCTGTGCTCCGGAGTTTGTTGATTATTCAGCCGGGGGACCGGCTTTCAAAAGTTCTGACCCGGCTATCATTTCATATAAAACATACAATGAAATGTTTCCCGACCTGAGCATTCAGGTCAATGGCATTACAGTGGATGGGAGTCGGGTATTTGTGGAAACAACGACCACAGGCACCAATACAGGAAAAGTGCTGGGCTTTCTGCCTCCGTCTGGTAAAAAAATTAATATCAACACCATCGAAGTCATTCATTTCGATGCTTCGGGCAAATTTCTATCACGCAGGCCAACTAATCCGAATGAACTATTTTACCAAATAGGTTATAGTGCCATAACCAATCCCGCTACCCATCTTGTTTTAGGGATATATAATAATTTTAAAAAGAGAAATATCGATGGAATTCTTGATGCGTGTGATGAAAACATTGCCTGGGATGTCAGAGATAACCCATTTATTAAAAACCCTGTTGTATTTGAGGGGAAGGCCGGGGTTACTAAATTTTTTGAAGAGGTAGCAGCTTCAGGTCAGGTGATAAAATTTGAACCAGTAAAATATTTTGCTGATGGGGACGATGTACTTTTATTGTTTGATACGATCTTTAAACCGACGGGCAGTACGCAAAATATGGAATCCGAATACGCGCATCGTTTTACATTCAGGGATAGTAAATTGACAAACTTTAAACAGTTCACCACAAAACCCCGAAAGGCGATATGACAAAATTGGAACCGGCGGTTGCGTGGATACTTGCTCTGAAAAAGAATTTCGGCTGATGACCGTTTTGTTTCGTATTGACGAGCCATCTAAACTAATTGATAGCTATTCAATTTATAAACTTGTATCTTTGAATGAATATTTTATAAATTACTAATTATGAAAAGGATAATTATTAACCGACTTGATTACGCACGCATAAAAAAGTCCATTAGCGATGCGAAGCAATTTAAATCAATTAGCAACGCAGAAGCTGAAAAATTAATTAAAGAATTGGATTCTGCCGAGATTGTGGAGCCTGAAGCTATACCCTCAAATGTTGTTACAATGAATTCAATTGTAAAATTGAGTTTTTTGAATAACAATAAGCAGGTACAATTTCAGATAGTGTATCCGGACCAGGCAAATTTAAAGGAAAATAAAATTTCAATTTTTTCACCAATTGCGACAGCACTGATTGGATATAAAGTTGCTGATGAAATAGAATGGATTGTTCCTGCGGGTCTTACAAATATTCGGATTGATGAAATTATTTATCAACCGGAAGCAGCTGGTGATTATTCTTTATAAATTCGTATTATCATGAACTGAACCGGGCAAATTGAAGAAACAGACAACATTAAAGTCATGGACTTTGTAAACCAGGTTTAACAAAATATTTAATTCTTATTGACTCATGGATATCGAATTGGCTGAAAAACGTTGGATTCCCAATTTTATTTTCACCAGTAGTGCTGTAGGATAAGGTATTTTTCATTTTGCGGCTGATGGAATCCAGTTATTGTGTGAGATAGCTACTATCTGTCCTTGTGTCCTTGATGCTGCATTTTTTCAAGAAACGATACTGTAACGTGGACAATAAACCTTATTATAATTTAAACACCTGAATATCGATAAATACAGCGGACAACACGCTGGAAAGCCAATAAGGGTTTCAATGGTTTGCGAAGGATTGTAACTCGCTTCAACTTTTTGTCGAACCTGTTAGGAAATCGCCCGTAATCCCTTACTGGCCATACCGCCAACCGTTTATTTTACTTCTTTAACCTCTTCTTCGTTAACGGCCATTGTTGGACGACAGACGAACAATCATTCAGAAATAAATAATTACAAATGGAACAGGGCAAAGACGAACAAAAATCATTCGGAAAAGGCCCGACGCCTTTTGCTCAAACGTATTTTCACGGGACAAAAGCAGACCTTAAAGTTGGCGACTTAATTGAAGCTGGAAACCACTCCAATTTTGGACAAAGAAGAAATGCAAAATATATTTTCCTGACCGCAACATTGGACGCTGCAATTTGGGGAGCAGAACTCGCCATTGGTGAAGGACGGGGAAGAATTTACTTAGTAGAACCAACCGGACAAATTGAAGACGACCCCGACCTGACAGACAAAAAATTTCCGGGTAATCCGACAAAATCTTATCGTTCGATGCAACCGTTTAAAGTTGTAGGAGAAGTTTCCGTTTGGCAAGGACACCCGGACGAGCAGGTGAAAGCTATGAAAGATGCACTAACAAAACTTAAAGATCAAGGCATTCGTTCTCTGAACGAATGACATAAACCAAGGCAAAACAACGAGCCGCTAACAGCAACCAACCAACATTTTTTTGCATGTTGCACTCAAACGTGCAGGTGGACATCGCACTAAACGGCGGTTGGTCGCAAAACGGTAATGGTGACTGGCATTCGACACGGTAACTGAGACGTAAAAACGTATAAATTTCATAACCTAAAAGCAATGGCAAAGCAAGGAGACAAAATCACAAACGTACGGACAGGGCAACAAATGATTTTCCTTCAAACAGGCAAGGAAACAAATGGGCAACTATTGGAAATTGAATCTTTCAATCCTAAATCGGACATGAGAGAGCCAATGCATGTTCATCCCAAACAAGAAAGTTCTGCTAAAGTAATTTCGGGGAGACTTCATTTCGTGGTGAATGGCAAGGAACAAATAGTTGGGCCAGGCGAAAAGATTGTTATCCCTGCCGGTGCTCCCCATTGTTTTTGGAATGAGGACGATACAGAAGCGCACTCTGTTCAGCAATTTACTCCCGCGCTTCATATTGACGAATTTTTTGAGTCCTTTTTTGCACTCGCTAAAGACGCCAAACTCAGTGATAAAGGCATGCCTCCGTTTTTGCAGTTACCATTAATGGGGTTAAAACATATGGACGAAATTCGTGTGGTAAATCCTCCCTGGCCGATTCAACTTTTGACTTATCTGATACTTGCACCAATAAGTTATTTATTGGGTTATAGAGCCGGCTATTCTTCGAAAAAATGAAGCAACTAAATTCTGCAACGTACACTCAGTGTTATGGATGAAGTGCATGCTACATTTGGGTTATCCGTCTTCGAACGAACAGCAGAGCATCCATTCACAAGAGGTTAGCGATAGCTGGGGGCCGTGCTTCACAGATACATTTGTACACGGTGGAAACCTGCCTTCCGGCTGGCTGGTTCAGTTCT
Organism: Bacteroidia bacterium; assembly: GCA_035438225.1. GTDB lineage: Bacteria > Bacteroidota > Bacteroidia > AKYH767-A > 2013-40CM-41-45 > JADKJP01. The sequence goes on along the minus strand of DAORHY010000001.1, from coordinate 19,396 downwards.
CCGAATAAAGTTGAGAACATTAACTTACCGCGATTGAAAAGCTTTGAAACGGTTGTTGTGATTTGCTTTCAAAATGTATCTTTGACATAAGACTGAACAACAACGATATGAAAACATTCGCAACAATTGAAGTTGTGATTTGCTTTCAAAATGTATCTTTGACATAAGACTGAACAACTTTCAAAGCAAAATGTTCAATTTATTCGAGGTTGTGATTTGCTTTCAAAATGTATCTTTGACATAAGACTGAACAACCATCATCAATCTGATGATGAGCCACCGGCAGTTGTGATTTGCTTTCAAAATGTATCTTTGACATAAGACTGAACAACGCAGACGGGAGGCCTTTGAGGCAAATCGGAGTTGTGATTTGCTTTCAAAATGTATCTTTGACATAAGACTGAACAACTCTCAGAGAGTAATCCGGAAACCTTCACTGGTTGTGATTTGCTTTCAAAATGTATCTTTGACATAAGACTGAACAACCGACTTTTAAAAAACAATTCAGATCCATGGGTTGTGATTTGCTTTCAAAATGTATCTTTGACATAAGACTGAACAACTTTCATCATGGCAGATGAGCTACTCACCTTGTTGTGATTTGCTTTCAAAATGTATCTTTGACATAAGACTGAACAACACCGACAAGATGGTTTGACATTTTCGCAGGTTGTGATTTGCTTTCAAAATGTATCTTTGACATAAGACTGAACAACTTGATCTTGTATTGGGAAACGATGTTTCGGGTTGTGATTTGCTTTCAAAATGTATCTTTGACATAAGACTGAACAACAAAAGAATCCGGATATTCAATATTTGATTGGTTGTGATTTGCTTTCAAAATGTATCTTTGACATAAGACTGAACAACGGATTCAAGCAACGAGTGGGCGGTTAGAAGTTGTGATTTGCTTTCAAAATGTATCTTTGACATAAGACTGAACAACATAGGTTGTTGAAAGCCCAGTAAAATCAGGTATTCCAGAGGGAATTACCGATTTAAAAAACATGGGAAACTTGTCTTGGTAAAGAAGAAATAACCGAAATTTTTAATCCTGATTGGTTGAAATTGATCGGAATCAGGATCAAAGTGAGTGAGAGGTGAGTACGTTTGTCTAAAAAAGCTCCAATTGTTGTGGAACCGAAGGCGTTTCCTGGGCTTTTTTGCCATAAAAAAGCTCAATAAGTCCGAATTGGCGATCGGTTATTTGTAGTATTCCGACGTGCCCCTTTTCCGGAAGTACTTTTTTAACACGTCGTTTATGAACCTCTGCATTTTCTGAACTGGAACTATGCCTTATGTACATGCTGAATTGAAACATGCTGAACCCATCCTTCATGATGTCTTTCCTGAATCTGGCAGCGGCTTTACGATCCTTCCTGGTTTCCGTGGGCAGATCGTACATTACCAATGTCCACATAATTCGATAGGCATTTAACCGATCTTGTTTTACTTTCATTGGAATTCAGGAAAAATGAGTTTTCGCTGTGTTCCGGCAAAGCATTTTACCAGACTGTTTGATGTTCTTTGAGTAGCTACCATCAAGGGACTTGTCTCTCCATCAATGATTACATCAATCACCGGAATTTTTAATAGTTTGCTTTTTTGTTCCTTGTTTAGTTCATCGACTGCACCGTATTCATTTACCATTTCATGCACCAACAAATCGACATAGGGGCGATAGGGTTCCATTAAATCGTCAGCCAAACAATAGGCATTGTACTTATTCTTGTGAAAAATGCCGAGTGTCGGAATGAGCCCGGAGCCAACAATACTTCTCGCCATCGTTGCCCGTAAAATTGCATATCCGTAATTCAGCCACTGGTTTGGTGATGAACCCTCGCGGAAACGTGTAAAATTTTCAACATGCGCAAAAAGATTTTGCCAGTAATAATTGGCTGCAACTGCTTCGCCATTTCCACTGTCCCCACTTTTAATGTTCTTGTAAACGGGAATGAGATAGTTTGATTCAAGATTCAGGTAATCAAGTACTGCTGCTTGGTTTTTTATCTTTTGAATAACCGTTTGTGCCCAAAGACTCTTTTTTAACGGTTCGCTTGCCTCCAGTTGAATTTCGTGTCGTTCCTGTTGAAGAGTATTTCCTTCAATCGGCAACAGTAAACTTTGTGGCATATGTCTGGAATCACAAACCATTACTGAGACATTGTTTTCCTGCAATGCCTGAAGTAAGGCGTTAGAAATGGTGATTTGCTGATTATCGAGAATGACGATTCCAATATCTTCAACGGGAACTTTAGCCAAGATCTCCTTTTTCAAGTCAGTAGCAACCTCTGCACATCGTTCTATATCTGGTAATCGAACAACCAATTGAGCATTGGAAATGCTCAAATAAGATGGATTTCCGAAATACAAAGTTCGCTTTATCATCCTTTATAATTTTTGAATTTATCAAGACGTACTTTCCTGCACCAGTATTTTATTTACTATTCCTTGTTGATTATCTTCCAGAGTTAATTTACCCAATTTGTTTATTTTCACTTTTATTCCATTCATTGTGCCAAGACTTGTGATGCGTTTCATTTTTCCAAGTTCCATAGACACTTTTTCGTTTTTACTTCCATCAAATTTGTCATCAACTTTTGTTTCAATGTGGAATCTAAAAACATAGTATAGCTCTGATAGTTTTTGAACTCGGTACAAATGCTCGCTAATCGGCTCATATTCTTGCTTTTCAATTGCATTTTGAATTTCATTCATTGTCATTCCAAACACAAACATGTCATTTTGTTCTAGGGAAGTAATGAATGTCCAGTCTTCTTTTGGAAGATTGGAAAGTAAAACCTGATTGTCTAAGCCGTTTGTTAGAACAGTATCCCAGGTTTCTTTTGGATTTTTGATGATAGCAGGTAGGCCATTTTTCTTGCGTTCAAAAGCATCCCAGAAGGTTACGGCATTTTCCTGAAGTTTGCCCGATGCATCTTTGTATATTGCTATGTGGTGATTGTTACTTGTTGAAACAAAATCAATCTTTCGTCCATTAGCATCCCGGTGAAGATTTTGTAAATTATCGTTTCCGGTTTTACAGCGGACAGACTTAATCTGAATCTTTTTCTCCTTGTTAAACCACACGGGATGTTCAGCACTAAAGGCGACTTTGGGATTGTTTCCGTGCATTGAGAGATGTTCCCGAACCTTTTTTTGAATGCCTTTGTCGACGATGGATTCAATGTCTTTTTCCTTGAAGTCTTTATTCAAATTGTACTTCACAACAGATTCATTGCTGAAAACAGTTACATCTGTAAAATGATATTGCGACTCAAATTGAGCCAATCCTTTGCTACCAAAGGCTTTTTTGGGATCACCATTAAAATTGTTCAGATGTTGTTTTACAAGAGAACCCTGGTTTGGGTCCGCGATGTCGTCAAATCGTGTGAAGCGGGGATTTAATTTTGCTTTCTCGAATTGTTTAATTTCACCGTAAACAGTTTCTTTGTGAAGAAATCCCCTTGGCGTTAAAGTAATTTGAATCTTGTTCCCGTTTTTTACTCTGATTTTGTTCTTTGATTTAGAAAACAATCTTTTCCCCGCTTTATAAGAGATCAGAATTTTGGCTGCTTCTTTTGATACCTGGTCAGTAGAAAATGGACGTTGAGAGACCAGGTACTTTTCAAGAATATTCAACTTACGTTCATACCCATTGTTTCCAACAGCATTATACATTTCGTCACGGGTGTGCTGTGAGTTTAATGTATTCATTTTTTGAATATGAGCTTGTTTTGTACATGCAACTGTCAATGCATCAATTGCATGATGTCTATGGTCCTCTCGTTTTGACCAATCTTTTATTCTTTCAACTTGATGAATTTGTCCATCTCTGGTAAATTCTTTTAACTCTACCTGGCCGGCTGCACGATACTTTTCAATTTGGAGATTCATGAGGATGTCATTCCAACCCCATAGATCCCGCAGTTTTGCAGTTACTGAACCGGTAGTAGCATATACATTTCTGGAAACCTGCTCCAATAAACTTCTGACTTCTTTGGAAATGAAACGAGTTTCCTGCATTTGACGATTAATGAAGTCTTCTGGGATTTTGTCGCCCTGCATCATTAATTTATTGAATTTACTTTTAGAAATTCCATCTTTTTTATACAGATGTTTCTTTACCACTTCTACATAATTATTCAGTATATCATCGCCTTGCAGCTTCATAAAATCGAAAGCGGTATTTTGATTTTTACCTTTCGAACCGGAATTCAAATGCCGTGGGCAAATTGTTTTATTTGAAAAGGAATCATCGAAAAGCCTGGATTTTGGTATAATATGTTCGATGTCATAAATGACTCCATCGTTTTTATTAAAAAGTTCTCTTAAGCCAATAACTTTTGAAGGTTCATAGGGTGAGATACCTTCAAATTCTTTCCAGAGTTTATACTTTTCTATGTCCCTTTTACTCACGGAACTGATTATTGGAATTAGTTCCTCCACAATGGCTTTGTGTTTTTTGTCCGCATCAGTAATTGATTTGAAGGCTTTATTTCTTTCTTCAGCACTTTGTCTTAAATCCCTTGCCAATTCAACCCGTATTTCAAACTTATCTTTTGCATTCCTCTCCTCACCGGAGATTAGTCCGGTTTTTTCATCGATCAGGTCATTTATAAGGTTAATTACCTGGTTAATCACTTTTTCAACAACTGGTTGCCGTAGACTATTTTTTTCATACAGTTTTATCTTTTCAAGGAGTGGCCTGATTTGGTTTTCAATTTTGGTTCTACTGTTGCTATGATTGTATCCAGCCATTTCACATGCCTTCGGGTATTGGAAGCCATTCATAAGGTGAGGCAGAATGTTCCTGAGCGCTTTGGCACTCATATTTCCATATCCTGATTTTTGAAAATCCAATTTTGCAAGATCTGTGGCAACCTTTAAACTCATGTTCCACTTTTGAGTCAGGGTTTTGATAACATCGGAGTTATCGTCAATTGAATAGAGAATATGCCACAATTTATAGAGCGGTTCCTTTTCAAAGTTACAATTAACGGCCGGAAATAATTCACCGGTTTCCGGATCAACTCTATTGGATTGTTCAATTTGAAGATCAAAATGGAGGAATTCATTATAATTTTCATCATGTTTGTCAAAAACCTTTTTGATGGCTGCAAGGGTACGATTCCCTTCCATGAATTTCTCATTCCTCAAATTGATCTTGTATTCATTGTATCCTGATTTGTAACCAAGAAGGGTAAGAATTTCTTTCGGTGTGATTTTATCGCCAAAATTTAGCTTTTCGAATATGTGCTTTTTTTCGTCCAATGTTAGGGAACGTTTTCCTTCTTCATTAAAACCGGATTCGGGTGTTTGATTGGAATTTTTAATTGCTTTGAAACTTGTAATTTCAATGTTGTTCAATTCCTGCCAGATTTTAGCAACCTGAAAAAGTGGAGAACTTTTTGGGGTAACTTTCGGTCCTCCTTTAATTTCTTTTATCGGAGTACTTGTTTTGTCAAAATAGATTTTTCTTTCAAATTCACAGTAGGAAACAAGACCCTTTTGAGATTTTAGGGGTCGTTGATAGTAAATTATTTCATTTTTTATTTTATCTTTAATTTCATCTGTAAGTATGGAAGGATAAAATTCCTGCTGCTTTATCCAAATCTTATCAAATTCATTCTCATAACTTTTCCGCATAAAAATGTTCTCCTTAATACGGAAATATGGATCTTTTTTGAGTTCAGAATAAAAGTATTGACCAATTGTCAAGTTCTCTTTTTCAATCAGGTTTTCTCTGTTGTTGATTTGGTCGAGATAACCCGGTTTTTTAGACACTTTACTCTTAGCATTATCATCGATTTCTGGTTCCGGAGAATCTTTCTCGGCCTTTCCTTCAACTTCATCATTATTTGCTTTTCTGTTGCTCTTGTAGCCGCGTTTTTGATTTAAGTGGAAAAGAATTCTTCCAATTTCCTTGAGCGATAGTTGGTCATGAAGGCCGCGATCACGTAAACTGTAGAGGTTCAAAGCAGAAAGATTGAAATGATCGGCATCAGGCATCATTTGTAAAGACTGAAGAATCTTAACAAGTGCTTCCTTTCTTAATTTATATCGCTGCATTCCTCTTCTTGCACCCCGCTTGAATGTTCGGCTGGCATTTTTTGAGATAGCGTTTCCTTTTGTAAATTCATCGTTTTCATCCTTGCTTAAAGGAATTATACGCACACCCATTCCTACAATTTGAAAAACTTCTTTTTCGGTTTCTGGTTCATTAATCAGCGCCCATCCAATTGAAGTGGAACCGAGATCGAGTCCTAATATTTTTTTCATATTTTTTTGGGGTAATGTTGTTTGTATTGAATAAATGGATATTTTTGTTTTACATTTTGAAGCAAATCACAATAAGGATTATTCCGTTGTGAAAACATCTAAAGCGGCGCAAGTCGCTTTTTTTTATGGATATTTTTTAAAAAGGATCTAAATAGACTATGAGCAGATAAAGGTATAAGATATTTTGAATAAATATAATTGAAAACCAGTTTCTATATGCATTGATGGCATAGGAAATAATGCGTCTTTTTTACTTCCGCAGGCTATAACAATACAACGTCCCGTCTGTACTGCTCAGCAGTAAGTACTCCCCGGTAATTACCGGTGTGGAATAGAAACCACCCACTTTGTATTCTGCTTCAATCAAATCTTCGTTTGAATGAAGGATGGAAAAAATATCATCCCGGAAGGTATCGTCCGGTTTAAAATATTCGAGACGGTGTTCTCGGTATGAATCGGATGTAAACTGTTCGAGAAGTTCACCGGTTTTTCGATTGAAGGAGAAACATTTTCCCATGAGTGTGGAAGCGTATCCTGTATCGCCGCGGAATGAACAGGCGCCAAAAACATTGAACTTCACATTTGCTTTCCAGAGTTCACGACCGTTTATACTGTTCAGGCAAAGGACAAGGTAATCGTCGGATGTGCCGATATACACCACGGAGTCGTTTGCAGGCGATGGCGTGATCACCGGCGCCCAGCCCCGCGGGAACACACGGTTCCAGTGTGCATACCCTTTTTCCGCGTCCAGTGCATACAGGTTGTAGTCTCTGCCACTTGTGAATACCAATCCGTTTGCAACAACCGGTGAAAATTGCATTTCACCATTCGGAAAATAGCGATGGCCGATGCTTTTGAATTTCCATATCAGTTGGCCGTCCGCGGCATTCAATGCGTAGGTGTTTCCATCAAAGGAATTCACATAGATTTTAGAGTTGAAATGAGCGGGTGTTGAATGAACCACATTTCCCGTTGCAAATTTCCAGTTCAGTTTACCGCTGTGAACATTTATGGAATAGACATTGCCATCCCCGGATCCAAAGTACAGGGTGTCGCCATGTATCAACGGACTGCTCTGGTAATAATCGAAAGGGTCAGCCATTTTATCGACGGAGGCGAATTTCCAGTTCACTGCCCCGTTATTTTTCGAAAGCGAATACATGCTGCCATCGCCACTAAAAAAACAGATAAATTCTCCTGACGATTTTGCTGTGCTACGAATGGGGCCTCCTGTTTTAATTGTCCAGACGATTTCGCCGTTTGTCAGGTTCAGACAATAAAAGACACTGTCCAGTCCTCCGATATAAATCCTGTTGTTTTCGACGAGGGGAGAAGCAAAGAATGGAGTGGAGGTTTTGAATTTCCACTGGCAGTTATTTGTTGGGGTTTGCTGAGCATTCACTATCGACGGAGCTGTCATGAACAGAACCCCGCTCAGGAGTAGCGATGGCATTTTTCGAAGTTTCATCCGAACGAATTTATTTCATCTGTTCAAATTCTCCGTCTTTTCCGGAACATTTAAGTTTTAATTAACCTGAACGCTAAAATGCGGAAATTGGATTGGAGACTGATTCCGGAGGTCCGGATGGCTTTTTTATTCAGAAAAGGACAAGAGTCCCTCCCGTAATGGGTGTTTCAAAATAAGGGTTATTCAGTATCTTTGTAATGCCGTTTCTGTTAGCGGCCAGCCACTGCTTTCTTCTGTGAAAAGCAGGTGTTATAATCTTGCGCCCCCGGATTCAATGAAATTCTCCAGATTTATCTTAGTGCCGGCAATTCTATTGCTGCATGGGCAGGCGATTGCTCAAAAATTTTTTTCTAAAGAAGCATCCCGGCCATTGTCATTCATGGAAATGCAGCGTCAGTTCGATGAATGGAAGTCCCGTGTCGATTTGAAATCCGAAAAGAACTGGAAATATTTCAAGCGCTGGGAAATGGATATGCAATTGCATACAGATGCCCGGGGAAATCCCGGCGATCCGGCGATTTATATTGATGCTGTCACCAAAGCAGCAAGGGAAAAACAGCTGCAGGCTACCTCCCGGTTTTTATCTGCCGGCTGGACTCCTTCGGGTCCGGATGTGGTGCCCAATAACATGACAGGGTATATGGAAAACGGGATCGGAAGAATTAACTGCATCGCTTTTCATCCGAACGACCCCGCTACTTATTTCATAGGTGTAGCACAGGGAGGAGTGTGGAAAACAACCAACAACGGGCAATCCTGGACTCCGATCACCGAGAGTCTGCCGATCCTGCGCATCAGCGATATTGCCATTGATCCGAACAACACCGATGTGATGTACCTCTCGGTTTGTGATTTCGAATACCTGGGATTTGGGCTGAACCTGAACGGAAGAAAACGAAATACGCATTACGGACTTGGTGTGTATAAAACAACTGACGGTGGTGTGTCCTGGCAGCCAAGCGGCTTGAGTTTCCAGCTGACAAATGGAGATGCCTCGTTGATACGCAAAGTTCTTGTACAGCCTTCCAACAGCAGCCACCTGGTTGCTTGCGGCACCAGCGGAATGTATACCAGCACGGATGCCGGAGCAACGTGGACCCAGCGAATGGATTCACTTTTCTGGGACCTTGTTCAGGACCCTGTGAATCCGGATATCTTGTATGCCGCTACCGGATGGGTTTACAATGCGAATGACGGAAGTGCCGGTATTTACAAGTCGGTGGATTTTGGAAATACCTGGACCTTGTTGAACACGAATATTCCTCCCACCGGTGTGGTTCAGCGCATCAAACTTGCCATTGCTCCTTCGGATCCAAACAGGATTTATGCGATAACCGTAAATCTTGATTTCGGAATGGACGGAATTTATAAGTCTTCGGATGCAGGTCAAAGCTGGCAATTCATCAATCCGGGTTTGAATGTACTGGAAGGAGGCGATGGTACCGGTTCCGGCGGCCAGGGGAATTATGACCTTGCGCTCATGGTGGATGCGACAGACAAGGACCGGGTATATGCCGGAGGTGTAAATATCTGGGGTTCTTCAGACGGAGCGCAGACATTTAATCCGGTCAGTCACTGGACGCTGAGTTACGGTCCTACTTTACACGGTGACATCCATTTCATGCAGCAGCAACCCTTGACCGGCAATATTTTTGTTTGCAATGACGGCGGCCTCTACCGGACAGCGCAGCTGTTTATTCACAACTGGACCGATGCCAACAATGGTGTTCCCTGGCCTACGCAGTGGACAAATCTCAGCAGCGGAATGCAGGTTACATCTTTTTACCGGCTTTCAAGTTCACGGAATACGGTTGGAAGGCTGATGGCAGGAGCACAGGACAATGCATCCTTCCATTTCGATGGAAATGCCTGGAGCACAATTTTCGGCGGGGATGGTATGGACAACTACCTCGATCCCCAGAACGACAATGTGATTATCGGTTCCAGCCAGTACGGATATTTTAATCAGAGTTTTGACGGTGGATTTTCTGCCAACGGAATCAATGCGAATGTGAATAATGAAGTGGCCGAATGGACGACACCGCTTGTTGCAGATTACACGAATCCCGGCACCTTCTACATTGGTTATTCCAATGTAAGTAAGAGTACAGACAATGGTCAGAACTGGTCGGTGATTTCCGCATTCCCGGTTCCGGGTTTTGCGGATCATGAAATTTCAGCAATGGCCGTTGCGGATTCTGATCCGGATTTTTTATATGTATGCAAACGTGTCCGCTATGAATATGGAATACCCGGAGCGGTTTACATGACGAATGACGGTGGGCAAAACTGGAATACTATCACTGCCGGTCTTCCCGATTCTCTCTATTATACCAGCGTGGATATTCATTACGGTAATGCGGCAATTGCATACATCAGCATGGCGGGTTTCAGTGCGGGAAATAAAGTCTTCAAGACCCCGGATGGAGGGCAAACCTGGCAGAATATATCGTTTAACCTTCCCAATCTCCCGGTCAATTGTATCCGGAACGTCCCGGGAACGGATATTCTATTGGCAGGTACAGACATCGGAGTGTATGTTCTCGACAGTGCATCTTCCAGCTGGGGCTTGTACAGTACAGGGCTACCGAATGTGATTGTAACCGACATCGAAATCAATGTAGCGTTGAACAAAATTTATGTGAGTACTTTTGGAAGAGGAATCTGGGAAACCGGATTGGGAATGCTCCTTTACAGTGGTGAGGGGAAGGATGTTCAGATTCCTGAAGTGGAACTTTATCCAACAGTAAATACAGGAGATTTTACAATTCGTTTTGTTTCAAAGCAGGAATCTGACAAAGCCTCTCAACTGGAGGTTATCGACATCACCGGACGCCGGGTCGCTGCTGTCGTCCTTTCCGGGCACGACAGCTATCAACAACATCTGGACCTGAAACCCGGAAAATATTTTGCGCGCATCAGCAACCGGAAAACGAGTGTTGTAAAAGGGTTTGTGGTAGAGTAGGATGCAGGCTTTCCGGAAAGGTCCAGGCATTTCCGGCTGCTGACCGGAAATCTGCGTCGTCCTGATATTTTTCAGTTTTTTAAGCAGCCTTTTGTAAATTCTCATAAAAAGATTCAATAATCTTCAAAAAAAAGGATTCAGTTTTTATTCTGAAGTCCGGATGAAGGCCGGTGTTGCGTTAAAATAGTTACAATGTTTTTTAAAAACTTCCGTTAGAGTATCTGAAAGCCGGCATCCGTTAAGGCCGGGAGTTTTTGGATGAATTCATCTTTTATTGTTCATAATTTTGAGTGATGTGAAGCAGCATAGCACGTCAATGATTACCTTTATATTCAAATTTAATTTTCACACACAAAAACAATTCGCAATGAAAACCAGGTTGATTGCATTGATAATTTTTGCAGGAGCCGGCATTTTAATGTTGAGTGCCTGTAAAAAAAATAATGATTCTGAAACAGAGCAGGCACAACTCGATGCGAAAGTGTCGCAGTTTAATTCAGATGCAAATAATTACAAATCCGAATCGGACCAGGCAGATAATGACATCAACAGTTCGCTCAGTGACATTCCTGCTTTTGGCAGAGTTGCCCAGGGTGCAGCCGTGTTGTCAAGTCCTTTGTGCGGAGTCGTCATCGATTCTTCGCAGATCGCAAACAAAATACTGTTCTATAATTTTGACGGAGTGACTCCTTGTTTCTCTCCGTCCAGAACCCGTTCCGGGCAGATTAAAGTTCAGCTGACTTCCGGGGTTCACTGGAGCGATGTGGGATCGGTTCTTACGCTCACCTACACGAACTTCAAGGTGACACGGCTGAGTGATAACAAATCGATCACGTTCAATGGCGTGAAAACATTAAAAAACATCAATGGCAATAACTGGATTGGATTTCTTCTGAGTACCTCCACACTGAAATACCAGGAACGCGCCTTGAATATTGCGGTTACGTTTGATAATAACCTGAGCGCTACCTGGAACAGTGCGCGTACAACAGAATGGAATTATGTTCAGGCTTCCACAAATCCAAACATTCCGTATGCACACATCCTGTTTACCGCGAAGGGGGATACTACACTGAACGGATTCAACAATGTCGACAGCTGGGGTGTAAACAGATTCGGCGAGAATTTCACAACCTATTACAACTCCCCGATTGTTTCCAATACCTATTGCGGGCTGTGGAGATTTAATTCCGGCGAATTGGTACATCATCTCAACAATGCAGACTTTACGCTGAGCCTGGGCCTCGATCAAAATGGCAATCCGACACCTTATGCATGTGCTTACGGGTACAGGGTTTCATGGACAGTGAACGGAACTTCGAACAGCGTTATTCTGAGTTACTGACAGTGGATGGCTTTTTGAAATAATTAACCGATGGACAGCTTCCGGTCGATGCTGTAAAAAAATAAACAGGGACATACCTGTTTTCTGCGAGGGTGTAAAAGGAGGAATTCCTTTTGCACCCTTTTTTATAGATTAAAAAATATAGGCCAAAATCTTACAGATTGTTTGTTTCAATACTGTCAGACTTTCCGCGAATTGTTCTGCTTCCTCCTGTGGACAGACTATATTGAGAAACAGGGTGAAATCAGTGTTGTTTGGAGGACGAAAGAATTTGTTTACAGGCAAAATTCCGGATCTCCGTAAAAACGTCCTGGATGAACGGATAATTTCAAGTGAAATCAACTTTAAATATTACACGTACGCTACTGATCGGTACGATGCTGGTGTTGGCAGCATCTGCTGTCCGGGCAGCGACGTATTATTCGCGGTTGAATGGTTTATCGAATGCAAGCTCTTCCTGGAGTACAGTGGGTCTTGGCGGCATTGCTGCGGTTTCCGCACCGGGAAGTCTGGACGATGTAGTCATCGGCAGCGGATATACGATCAGTACATCCGGATTGTTCAGCGTCAATTCGATTGCGGTACAGGCGGGCGGAACCATGACGGTGAACAGTTCCTTTCGTGTGATCGGGCTGTTGGGTTCGTCAAATTCAAGTAATGCAGGAACGATCAGCGGTTCAGGAACATTTACGTTGAACCCGCTTTTCGGAGGAAGTTTTTCGAATTCAGGAGTTGTTTCCGTCGGAACCTATTCAGCATTCAACTGTAGTTTTTCCAACTCCGGAACTTTGAGTGTAACGTCCATGACGTTGATCCTGTCTTCATTCACCAATAGCGGAACGGTGAACAATACCGGGAACCTGGTATTGACGAATTTATTGGGTGGGAGCACCTGGACCAACAGCAATGGTTCAACCTTAAATATTTCCGGCAACATTTCATACTCCGGATCGGGGAATTTATTTTCCGCATCCGCCGCTGTCAATACGGTAAATTATTGTGCGAATGGAACACAAACTATTTTTTCAACCACCTATCACCACCTGACTGTTTCCGGAAGCGGAACAAAAACACTTGCCGGAAATACTACCGTGAATAAGAACCTGACGGTCTCCGGATCGGCAACACTTGCGTGCTCCATTTACCAGATTACTGGCAACAGCACCGGGGTGCTGAATCTTGCTTCCGGAACAACCTTATCGCTGGGGAATGCCGGAAACGCTGCAACTGTTTTCTTCCCAACATCTTTTACTACTGCAAATATTTCCCTGAACAGCAGCAGCACTGTGATTTACCAGGTGAACGGGGCACAGACAATTTCAGCTGCGCCTGCATCCTATGGTCATCTGACTATTCAGGCAGCAGGAACGAAAACCCTCGCAGGAAATATAGTTGTGGAAGGGGATTTTTCCATTGCCGGCTCTGCAGTACTGGATGTAAGCAGTTCGAATTACAGTATTCAGGAAAACCGGAATTGGGTTGTCACCTCATCGAATGCTACTCCATTCATTTGTCGCTCGGGTACGGTAACCTTTGCCGGAACCAACTCGTCTGAAATAAGCAGTCCGGGCACAGTAACTTTTTACAATCTGGTCATCAACAATGCAAATGGTGTCAGTATTTCCAGCGGCACTCAGCAGATTTCGGGAACGCTTACTTTGAGTGCCGGGATTGTGAATCAACTCTCAACGCTGATATTATTGGCCGGAGCCAGTGCAACCGGTGCAGGTAACAATTCATTTGTTGACGGCCTTGTCATGAAAACCGGTAATACTGCCTTCACTTTTCCTGTGGGCAATGCAGGCATTTATAACCCATTGAGAATATCTGCCCCGGGTCTGGTGTCGGATCAATTCTCAGTATCCTATCATATTCAGGATCCGGATTTTGCCTATGATGTGACGCAGGTTGATTCAACGATTAACAATGTGAGCCGTTGTGAATACTGGAATCTGAACCGGACATCCGGATCGTCATCAGTCACCGTTACGGCAGGCTGGAATGAATACAGTTGCAACGTGACTACACCTGCAGATATGCGGCTCACACGTTGGGATGTCGCAGGATCAAAATGGAAGGATCATGGAAATGGAGGTGTGACAGGAACAATCGGTTCCGGAACGATTGTATCTGCATCTGCACTGTCAAACTTTGGCCCGATTTCCCTGGCCAATGTCAGTTCAGTAACACTCCCGATTCACCTGGTAGATTTTCATTGTCACTCTGTGGAAGAATCCCTGGTACGCATAGCATGGACCACTGCTTCGGAAATAAATAATGATTTTTTTTCAATTGAACGTTCGGGTGATTCAGTAAACTTCGAGGTCCTGGCAATCGTTCCAGGAGCCGGCAATAGCAATGTTCCGCGAAATTATTTTTTTGACGACAAGCATCCGCTACCGGGTCTCACGTATTACCGGTTGAGGCAAACCGATTTTGACGGAAGGTCTGTGCTTTCGGACTGGTGCTGGACGGAGCCGGGAAAGCAAAGTGAAATGAATATCAGTATGTATCCGAACCCTGCTTCCGATGCACTTTTTATCCGGAATGAAATGGAGCTGCCTTCTTCTGTCTCCGTCCGCGATCAATATGGAAAAGAAGTGTTCCTTGGACTTGCCGGAATTGAAAAGGATACAAAAATAGATTTGTCGGATTTCAGTGCAGGAATTTATTACCTGCGGTTTGTTTCGGAAAATGGTTCTTCCTTCGACCGGAGGTTGAGCATTGAAAAATAATCCGGAGGCGCTGATGGCTTCGGTTTAGTTGGCTTCCGGAATTCTTTTCAGCGTTTCCAGCAGGAAGTCCCAGAATTTCTGAACGGAGCTTACCTGTACTTTTTCATCCGGGGAATGAGCGCCGTGAATATTCGGTCCGAAGGATATCATTTCGGTTTCAGGGTAATTCGCGCCGATGATGCCGCATTCCAATCCCGCATGACAGGCATTCACCAGTGGTACCGCCTTGAACCGTTCCGTATACAAACCACTCATCAGTCGGACGATGGATGACTCCGGAGCTGGTGCCCATCCGGGATAACTCCCTGCATAGGTGACATTCGCACCGATGAGTTCAAAGCAGGACTTTATTGATTGTGCAAGATCCATTTTTTCGCTATCCACCGCGCTGCGGGTGAGGCATTGAATGGTGTACGTTCCGTCTTTCAGCAGGATGCGTGCAACGTTGTTTGATGTCTGGACAAGATCTTTAATTTCAGGGCTCATCCGGTAGATGCCATTCGGGCAGGCATATACGCTTCTCAGAAAGCTTTTCATGAAAGCGGCACCGGCAACACGGGCGGGGGTATCTGCATCTTGTATTTCAATTGCCAGGTTCGGGTCGGTGGAGTGATTTTCCTTTTTTAAAGTAGCGGCAAGATCCCGCACCATTTTATTCAGGGCATCCTTTTGAGCTGCAGGAATGGCCAGGTGAACAACGGATTCCCGCGGAATGGCATTCCGCAAACTTCCTCCGTCGACACTACCGATGCGGACATCAAACGCATCCGCAATTACCGATAAAATCCTGTTCATGATTTTATTTGCATTGCCTCTGCCTTTGTGAATGTCCATACCGGAATGTCCGCCTGTAAGGCCTTTCACCTGGATCCGGAATCCGGCGTTTCCTGCCGGGGCAGATTCTTCCGCATACGTACCGGTCGCGGTAACATCCACACCACCTGCGCATCCGATGGTAAGTTCACGGTCGTCTTCTGTATCCAGGTTGAGCATTACTTTCGCGTTCAGCAGCCCGCCTTTCAGGCCCAATGCACCGGTCATCCCGGTTTCTTCATCGATGGTGAACAGCGCTTCCAGCGGAGGGTGGGCGATATCTTTGGAGGCCAGCAGGGTCATGATCGCCGCAACGCCAATGCCATTATCGGCTCCAAGCGTAGTTCCATTCGCCCTGACCCAGTCGCCTTCCACGAGCATGTCAATTCCCTGGGTGTCAAAATTAAATTGAGTCGCTGAATTTTTTTGATGCACCATGTCGAGATGCCCCTGGAGTGCAACTGTCATCCGTTTTTCCATACCCGGTGTTGCAGGCTTTTTGATAATCACATTCCCGATTGCATCGACATGCGTTGGCAAGCCAAGTTTTTCACCAAAGGATTTTGCGAATTCAATGACGCGTTGTTCTTTTTTGGAAGCACGCGGAATTGCATTCAGGTCTGCAAAATTATTCCACAAAGGAGCAGGGGACAGGGAGCGTATATTCGTTGACATAAAAGAATATTTTTAGTTCAAAATCAAAGGTAGTAATTATCCACTAAAGGGCACTGCTAATAACCTATTCTGGGTGATGTGTTTTGATATTTTTTTGCAAGACGAGGCGTGAGGAGGGATGATACTGAAGCTAAGTATCAGACTGATGAACAACGAAGTATTGCAAAAAAAGATCAAGCATCGAAAGCTAATGATAGAAATTGTGACCTAAATTAACAGCACCCGGAAGAGGTTATTAGAGGTGCCCTAAAATAATTTTAGTGGAAATGAATGTTTCTTTCACCCAACACTTCACCTTTAATACGTAAATGCTTTTTCAAGATCCGCATCAAAACCTTTTTTATAGTCCTCCCAGTAATGCCGGATGTAAATATCGGGAAGAATTCCACCTTTCACGGTGGCGTCGAGGTAAAAATCATAGTTGGAATAGTACACTTTGATTTTTGAGTGTTTGAGTGTGAAGCTTACCACAGCACCCGGATGATTGAGGTCTCCGCCTGTTTCTTCTCCGATCAGCGTTGCGTTCAATTGATTTTTCATTTCAAACGTATTCCAGATCGCCGCTGAAAAAGTTCTTCTTCCTGTCAGTACAGAAACTTTGGCAGATTTGCAGACACTGTCTCTTGCCAGTACTTTGATGAGTGGCAAAAAAACTTTAATGGATCCCCCTGAATTGCTGCGGACATCGATGATGACTCGTTCCGGTTTGGATGAATGCAGTTCTTCCAGGACATTCTCCTGGAATTTGGCAAACGGCCTTTCCGGAATCTCAAAACAACTCCGGTATTGTATGTACAATGATTTCTTTTCAGCGATATATTGGTACCAATAGTTCTGCCTGCTCCCGGCCCGCAACATCAACTGCTCCGGTTGGAAGGATTGCAGTTCAAAGCTGTACTGATTCTCGGAATAAACAACCAGGCGGGAAGTATCCTTTTCATTTACCAGAGTGATTGGCACGGAATCTTTCGTGGGAATAATGTGCATCCCGCAGAGGGTGCCCGGATCCGTGAGCAATCCGGAAAGTGATTGCTTGATCCAGCTTTGATTGTTCGTCCCAATCAGGCATTTCAAGACTGACAAAACAGTGTCAACGGGGATGTCATTGATGGCAAGGATACGGGAACCCAGGTGTTTGGAATATTTAATGGAGCTTGCCAGGAGATAGATTCCGTCATCAAATAAGTAAATAGAAACAGGAAAAAAATTCTCCTTCGGAAATCCTATGGATGTGTGTGGATCCAGAAGCAATGAATTGAGACGTGTAAAAGCAACCTGCAATTCGTCAAGATTCATTGCAGGAGCTTTTGATTTCAATAAATTAACAGAGTCCAGAAATTGCTCTTTGCGAATGTAGTTGAATGGGTGAGCATGGTTTTTAATAATCTTGTTTTTGTAATCATCGATATCCTTCACCAGGTTTTCCTTTGTGAACGACTGTGTCGTTCCGTTTTGAACAGCGGAGAAGAGAATTAACAGCAGAAGAAAAAATGAGCGGTACAGGACGGGTGAATTCACGATTCTCATGTTCGGAGCAGTGCGGTAGATTGCGTCTCTCGATACGGCCCGCAAACGATGCGGAGAAATGCCGGGGACGGTCGATCCTCCGAAGGTAGATTTTGACTTCGGTTCTGTCAAGTGAATTTCCATGAATGGCGTATGGATTTTGAGGCAGTGTTCAGTTTGTCATGGTTCACCGGTGAATCATCCGCAGCTGCCCGGCACACGCTGTGAGAATTCCAATTTTACTTGTAATTCAAGACGGAATGAACTACGTTTGACAGTGTTAAAACATCCGCGTATGAACCGTCGACAAATTTTCAGGCTTTTGGTACTCCTGCCTTTTTTCATGCTTCATTTTTCCTGTGGGGTAAATTGTATTGAAGGGGAGGGTGAAGCCGTATCTGACAAACGTCCTGTTGACGGAGCCCGTGGAATCCTGCTTGACATTGATGCAGATGTCTCTGTCATTAAGGGCGCTATCGAAGTCATTAATATTGTTGCACAGCAGAATGTGCTTGAAAAAATAAAGACGGATGTCGACGGCGGCGTATTGGAGATCAGCAGCCGGAGTTGTTTTGCAAATCATGAACCGATAAAAATTGTGGTCACCCTGCCGGATATCGAAGAACTGGAACTGAATGGAAGCGGAAGAATATGGGTGCCGGATACATTTGCCGTTGATGAGCTTAAGCTCACGTTGAACGGTTCCGGAACCATTGATGGGAAATTCATTGCCGCGGGTATAGAATCGGATTTGCGCGGATCCGGTTCAATTCTGCTTGCAGGTTCCGCGAATATTCAGGATGTTGTGATTGCAGGTTCAGGGAATGTGCTGGCGCAAAAGTTACCCTGCAATGAAGCCACGGTAAAGCTTGTTGGCAGTGGCAATGCTTCTGTCTATGCCATCCGGGAGTTGGATGTGAAAATTACCGGAAATGGAACGGTTCAGTACCGTGGCAAACCGGAACTTTCTTCAAAAGTTGTGGGTTCCGGAAAAGTCGAAGATGATAACAGGTGATGCTTCCTGAATACTGGTGGATAGCTTCCGTTTTGTCATCCCTTTTTTCCTGAAATGCCAATGATGTGCTTGTACTTCTGGTAAAGAAATGACACCAGGATAAGAATCACGCCAAGGCCAATGAATGAAATGATACGGTGCAGTGAATCCAGGTAGGAAAGATCGTAGAAAAACACTTTCGCAATCGTCAGCCCAAAGAGAAGAATGGACACCAGCCGGACATTCAGGCGCTGACGATAAATTCCAATCACCATCAACAACATTGAATAGCATAGCCATGCAATGGATATGAAAAGTTGTTGCTGGTTTTTCCAGGTGTTTCTGTACAGGACACTCAGAATGTCTTCACCCGAAGCTTCCTGCGCGATCTTTAAATAAAAATAATCCCTGATTTCTACTGTAAGCAACACAAAGACAGCAGCCACGATTCCGATCCGTAATAAGTCACTTAACTTCGGTATCCGCAACGTAGCCGGATACGTGTCTGTCCAACGGGATTGAAGAAATAAACCCACAGCAAAAAGCAACAATGCTGCAGTACGAAAATTGAAGAGCGGACTGAATAATTCAATGGGATAAAAATTGTCAATCG